>JBGUTC010000024.1:0-5168 GCA_045132895.1 Clostridia bacterium | reverse complement strand
GTTCTAAAGAGTTCAGTGCTTTCCTGACATCTCCGGCGGAGGATTCTGACAAATGAGATAAAGCCTCATCCTCCAACTGGATGGCAAGATCCATTTCCTGTTCCAAAATAGTCACTGCACGTTTTAAAGCCTTGGAAATATCTGTACCGTCTACGGGTTTAAATTCAAAGACGGTACAACGGGATAAGATAGCGTTATAAATATAGAAATACGGGTTCTCCGTTGTGCTGGCAATCAACGTAATGGAACCGTTTTCAATAAACTCTAAAAGGGATTGCTGTTGCTTTTTATTAAAGTTCTGAATCTCGTCGAGATAGAGCAGAACACCGCCCCGGGTACCTAATCCGCCAAGTTCTGAGGTGATAGCCTTGATGTCAGAGACGGAAGCAGTTGTTGCATTCAACTTGTAAAGCGTTTTGCCGGACAAGCGGGCGGCAATGTTAGCAACGGTGGTTTTGCCCGTGCCGGAGGGACCGTAAAAAATCATGTTTGGTACCGTTCCGCCGGTAATGATACGGTGCAAAATTTTTCCTTCAGAAAGCAGGTGACGCTGACCAACACAATCCTCTAAGGATTGTGGTCTGATTCTGTCTGCTAATGGACTTGCCATAGATTCGCCGCCTTTCTGAAAGAAAATAAAAAACTGTAAAAACCCGGCCGGATTTTTACAGTTTCCAAACCCTCACGGGGTATTATTCTGAAACTTGTTTTTTCTTCAGTGCAATGACAACTCTGCGGAAAGGCTCTTCACCAATACTGTATGTGTCAACTGCTTTATTGCTCTGAAGTGTAGCATGAATGATACGACGTTCGCCGGCACTCATGGGCTCTAATGTGATTTTCTTTTTGTGATTCACAACGGAAGCAGAGAGGTTTTCTGCCAGACGAACCAACGCCTGACGACGCTTCTCACGGTAGTTCTCTGTATCCAGAATGACTTTGACGTAGTCACCGTCACCACGGTTTACAGTCAGGCTGACCAGATGTTCTAAAGCATCTAAAGTATCGCCGTGCTTACCGATGATAATGCCCATGCTATCGCCGGACAAATTGATCTTCATGATTTTATCAGAAAAATCAATATCCATTTCAATTCTCATACCCATGCTGGCAAACACATCTTCTAAAAAGTCTTTTGCGCGCTTTTCAGGAGAAACATTGGATGTTACCTGAACAACAGCGTCTTTTGCGCCAAGACCAAACAGACCTTTTGAACCCTCTTCCAGAATTTCAATGGTTGCTTCATCCTTGGAGAGTTTCAGTTCAGCCAGTGCTAAATTTATGGCTTCCTGCACGGTTTTTGCAGATTTTTTAACGGTTTTACTCATTTATTTTTTTCTCCTTTCAGCCTCGCGTTCTCTGAAGTGCTTCCGCGTAGGCTCGTCCGGTGTTTGTTTCGGAAATAACTTGGTTAAAACGAATTGTTGTCCTAACTGGAAAATGTTAGATAAAATCCAGTAGAAGCCCAGTCCTGCCGGTAAAGAAATAGAGAAAAAGAACGTCATGACCGGGAAGAAATACGTCATCATCTGCATGGTACCGGCTGCGCCTTCGGCGTTTTGGTTTGCAGACTGACCGTTTAATTTATTAGTAGCCCAAGATACCAAAAATGTTGTCAAACCTGCTAAAATGGGAATCAGAAGCAGGGGAGACAGGGTAGACAGTGACGGCGTGTTAGATAAATTCAAGCCAAAAAACGAAAAATCAATGTTCATGATATTTGCGTCAGGAAATTTGGCTGCCAGTTCTGTCGAAAACCGGTTCATTTCAGCAGCAATACCGATCTGATCCTTAATGCCAACGGTAGAACCTAATGCAGTCAGCGCGGTATGCACTTCTTCAATGGTTGGTAAGCCGTGCTTGCCTAACTGAATGACATAGCTTAAGGGGCTACGGATAATATTGTATAAAGCGATCAGAATCGGGAACTGAATCAAGGTCGGCAGACATCCACCCATGGGGTTGACGCCGGCAGTTTGATACAGTTTCATGGTTTCCTGATTCAACTTTTCTTTATCATACTGATATTTTTTCTGAATTTCCTGCAGTCTCGGCTGAATTGCCTGCATTTTTATCATAGATTTTTGTTGTTTAACGGTTAAGGGAATTAAAACAGCTTTCGTAATAACCGTGAACAAAACCAGCGTCCAACCATAGTTCTGCAATAACAGGTAAATATATCGAAACAAATATCCTAAAGGGATATTGATGAGGTCGAAAATACGCAAATCAAATTGCCTCCTTTGTAGTTTTTACTACTCAACAGGGTCGTAGCCGCCGGGGTGAAAAGGATTGCATTTTAAAATCCGGCGAAATGCTAAAAGAGTCCCACGCAATGCCCCTTTTTTCGATATTGCTTCAATGGCATATTGAGAGCAGGTGGGATAAAACCGACAAGTCGGCTTTTTCAGTGGCGAAATAAATCGCTGATAGAAGCGAATCAAAGAAATCAGCAAGTGTTTCATGACTCTAGCTCCGTGTTTTCCGATTTTGGCGGAAAAGAATCTTTTGATACAACAAAAAGGCGTGCATACTTTAACAGATGACGCATTGCCCCCATGGTTTCCACTAAAGAATCAGCATCGAGGCAACTATCCTTTGCAGCGAAAACCAAATCATATCCTGTTTTAATATCTTGTTCGAGTAAACGGTAGCTTTCTTTTAACAGTCTCCTGACGCGGTTTCTACCAACGGCAGAAGCCAGTTTTTTACCGGCTTTAATTCCCAGACGATTGTGAGGTAGGCCGTTTGGCAGATAATAGAGTATAAAATTATGGTGGTATGACCGTTTTCCTTTTTTATATACCCGCAAAAACAGCTCGTTTTTATTCAAACTAATGGTTTGCTTCATGTTATTACCCCAAGTCCCAGGGAATTATGAAATAAAGTCGCCAAAAGCGTGAGCTCTCAGCGACTGGTTTTCATAACTATGCAGACAGGACCTTTCTGCCTTTAAGTCTTCTTCTAGCCAATACCTTTCTGCCGGAACGTGAACTCATTCTGTTTCTGAAGCCATGATCTTTTTTCCGTTTTCTTTTATTGGGCTGATATGTTCTAAGCAAGTGCTCCACCTCCTAAATGCATACCACTTTTCATATACCATATTATTATAATCCCTAAAAGAAGAAATGTCAATACTTTTGTTTACAAAAAAGTGGTATTTTTCTATTATTTCAAGAAAGACTTCTAAATTTGTTTGTTTGTTTTTTATAAATAGCTATTTTTATTTAATTAGAAAGAAATAAATTGAAAAAAACAAAAATATATGGTATAATAGTAGCGTTGTCCAGAGGATAGAGTGGAAAGGAAGAAAACTATGACGAGATTGTTGTTAGTCCGGCACGGTGAGAGTGAAGGAAATCTGCAGGGGATTTTTGCGGCGCAGATTAATCCGGCTTTAACCGAACGTGGCCTTATGCAGGCTGAATTAACAGCTGATTATATTGCTGAGAATTACCGGGTAGACAGTGTATACTCCAGTGATCTGATTCGTGCGTCTGTGACGGCGGAGCGGATTGCAAAGCGGTTTGACTTACCGGTTTGCCGGAAGAAGGAACTTCGGGAGATTGATGGCGGAGAGTGGGAAGGCGTTCCTTTTAAGGACCTGGAATCCCGCTTTGGTGAGGCATATCGGATCTGGATGGAAGATATTAAAAATGCAGTCTGTACAGGCGGTGAGTCTGTTCGTCAGGTTTTAGAGAGAACGATGGCATCCTTGACAGCGATTGCGGAGGAGAACGAAGGGAAGACCGTTGTGGTCGTTGCTCATGCAACGCCGATTCGTGTAGCGCAGGCGTTTATTCAGACCGGTGGAATTGAGCGGATCGAGGAGTCAACCTGGGTCTCCAATGCTTCTGTTTCAGAATATCAATATGAAGATAAGCAGTGGCACACGGTATTCGTCAGCGAAGACCGTCATTTAGAAGCGATTAAAACGGCGTTGCCGTCAGATATTTAAGTTAATTATAAAAAGAAGGTATATCAGGAGGTTTCAAAAATGCAAATTGATTTACGTTGTCCTGTGGAAAATCAGGGCGTTACGGTCAGAACCAATTCCCAGACCGGAGAGGCTTACGCACTGTTTAAGCTCTTTAACCTGAGCAACTGCGTGATTACCGGTGTGACTTTCGTTGTTCGCGCTTATGATACGTATGGCGGTGAACTGGGTGAAATCCGTGTGGAACTTCAGGACTTAGAAGCTCAGCCCAAATCTTACTTTGCTGAAACGAAGGCGGTTTCTTTAAAAGATTTTGAAGATGCAAAGCATATTACGGCAGACTTTCTTGAGGTTCATTTCGCAGAGGGTGAGTCTTATGTAAAGACCGGAGAAACAACGGAGATAGATATTGTGGAGCCGGATTACGATGAAAAAATCAGACTGATTTCAGCCGCCGGCGAGGATGCACAGTGCTATGCAAAGGATGCAGGCCCCTACTGGATTTGTGTTTGCGGACGTCCCAATCAGGACGGCCTTGATGCTTGTGTTCGTTGCGGACGTGAAAAAGCAAATGTTCTTGCTAAGTTTTCCTCCCGTGATGCCATTACAAAGACTCTTGAGGAAATTGAAGAAGCAGCACGTCTGGCAGAAGAAAAAGAAGCTGAAGAAAAAAGACTGGCAGCTTTGGAACGCAGCCGGAAAAGAAAGAAAGTGGCTCTGATTTCTGCGGCTGTTGTGGCAGCGCTGGTAGTTTTATTCTTCCTTGTTAATTTAGCTTATAGCGGTATTATGACTTTGATGGGTAACAGCGCTCAGAAGAGCGGAGACTACCTGAAGGCATACAGCCGTTATGCTGCTGTCAATAATGGCGGCAAAATCGGAGAGGTTTCTGAAAAAGTCCGTGGTAATTCCTCTACAAACATTCTGCAGACCGGCTTTATGACGACTGATGAAGAAAACATTTATCATGTTGATTTTTCCTATGCAATTTATAAAGAATCGAAAGCCACCGGCGAAAAAACTCGTCTGGGTGATGCTGAGGGCGTTTTCTTAAATGCTTCCGACGGTTGGGTTTATTATGTGAATGCCGGTACCGGCAAGCAGATTTGCCGCATTAAGGCAGACGGTTCTGAAACAGAAATTCTTTACGAAAGTGAAGATTCTATGTTCTATTACCTGAATTTGGTCGGTAACGAACTCTATTACGTTGCTCAGGAGCCCATTGACGGCT
>JBGUTC010000023.1:0-17036 GCA_045132895.1 Clostridia bacterium | reverse complement strand
CTGTTACGTTCTCAGATAGCACCGGGGTAAGCAGAATGTTGGTCATGTCAAATGCTTTGCCCCAGATGTTCTGGTCTCTGTAGTCTTCCATGTCTTTTGCAAACAAGGTCATCTCGATGGGTTCATCGGAGATTTTATGCGTGAGGCTTCTCTCTGCATCCATGTCCACGCCGGTTTTCGAATTCCCTTGACAACCGCATGCTGCGATCATCATCAGCAAACATAAAACGCCTGCTAAAATTCTTTTTGTTTTCATATTTTTCCCTCCATAAAATAATTTTTTAATTCATATAATAGCAAGAAAAAAACTCCCGCAAATTATATAATATTAGACAATGATAATTATAGCACAAAAAGTCTAATGTTGCAATCTCTATTTTTTTAAATTAGTATACAAAATTTTAGATAAAATCAAAGCATATCATAAAAAGAAAAAACCCTCAAACCGGCTTATTCAGCCACTTTGAGGGAAGCTCTGTCATCATCAAATATTACTGTTTTTATACTCACCCGGAGAAACCCGATTAATCTTTTTAAAATTCCTGATAAAACTATTGACATTCTCGTACCCAACCATCCGCGCCAGATCCGAAATTCGAATCTGCGGTTCCGTATCCAAGATCTCCGTCGCTTTTCGAATGCGGTAAGTTGTCAGATAATCTTTAAAGTTTATGTGTGTCTACTTTTTGAAGATGCTGCTGATATAACTCACAGTCAGATTAAAATGTTCTGCCAAAAGCAACAGCGACATTTCACTCCTGTTAAAGTTTCTGTGAATATAATCTTCAATTGAATCGATCAAAGCATAATTATTTGTTTCATCTGCCATTTCGGAATATCGCTGGATTGCCAGGAACATTTCATAAACTTTCTCCGATACTTCCTCCGGCGTTTTGCAGGCAGAAAGTTCCAGATATAAAACGGTACCATTGCCGAATAAGTCTGCCTCTGTTTTTTTCATAATATGCAGAATTCTTTTGACTGTTCCGACAATTGCAAACTTAAACTCAATCATAGCCGCTTTACTCAACTGCGACTCCACAAAGTTTTTATCCAGAATCACCTGCAAGAGTTTCATTGCACGTTCAAAATCACGGTCAGTGATATAGCCGATGATGTTCCGTTCAAATTCCATAGGATAATAATAGTCATACTCTACGGATTCCTGTAAATCCTCTTTTGAAATAATCAGCTTATCATATCCGAGTACACCATTTTCCAAATACCGCATCGCTTCATTGAACAGGTGAGCCAATTGCACAGGGTCAGAAATGTTGGCTTCCACAACCGCTGCCGTATAGTTGACTTTTTGCTGTTCACCAATTTGCAAAATAGCCTGCGTGATGTCTTTTCTAAACTCTTCATAAAAATGTTTGCAAATAACCGCAACTTGTTTGGAATTTAAAACAACTACAACATTCATCACAGATTTTGCCTCAAGGACAGCTACGATACTATTAAAATCTGCCGCACCGGGGTGTGCACTTTTGCGTTCCTCAAGAATAGCCAAAGAAATCTGACCACAGAGGTCCTGCAACTGATACTCCTCTGTTTTTTCTAAAATCTGCTCGGGACTGACAAGGCCATACAACAAATCACGCAAAAAATGTCGTTTCAAAGAATCTTCCTGCGCGTTTAGCTGATTCGCCAATTGCTGATTTTCTGCTTTGATGGTAACAAAACGCTTTTGAATATAAGCCGCTTCATCATAAAGTTCTGCATCGTCACCATTATCGGAAAGCTGGTGCAAAATATCTTCGATCGGCCTATGCAGACGTTTTGCCAGGTAGGAACTGAAGCGCAAACCAAAATACACAAGCAAAACAAATAAGACACCATAAATTAACCAGATCATAAAATTGCTTTGTCTGACTACTCCATTGGCATACGTCAGATTATAAATCAAACCAGAGGGCTCTTTTAATATACTCAGATTCCCTGTACTGTCCTGTTCATATAAGCAATTGGCGCCTTCATAGACCATGAAGTAACTTTTTTCCTGCTGAGATACGCGTTCTGCAACCTGATTCATATTGATGGAAATAAAACCGTAGATTTCCGTTGTAGCATCAGAACCAACAGAACGTTTCAGAAAAATATTAACACGTTTTCCATCTGAGCAAGGACGCTCAGAAACATAGTAATTGTTGATAAACTCTTTCCGCGGAAGTGTTGCAATATAAGACGCCGTCTCAGGCAAAAAGCCATAAGACTTTTCCAGACGCCAACTATGTATAAGACCAATATTCGTCAAAAAAACATCCTGGTCCGGTCTGAAAATTCCGTAAATGCAATCTGAATTCTGATTCACGGAATCTATATGAACCTTATCTTCATAGAACCTGCTTAACTTATAATAATCAAGATTTTCACTTGTTGCAAACTCTACCCCACGCTCATCAAGCATCCAGGAAACAATATGGCTGGTACAGTCTGCAATAATACCATCTGCTTTCATGCAAAAGTTATTCAAAATATCCTTTTGCATCATTTCCAACTGTTTGTTATACGAAGAAAGACTACCGAAAACAAAAAAATAGGTACCCAAAAGCAACGTAACCATGACCAGAATTGAAACGAATACAGTTGTATTCTTGAGCATCTTTCTTTTTCCCATATTGCACCTCTTTTCTCCGTAGGATAAACAAAATACTTAATCATTTTAGCATAAAAAACAGACCATATCAATATCCATTTTTTTAAACTAATCGCAAAATTTTACGATGGCATAGCAAATAAACAAAAATATGATAAAACGAATTGAAAAAGGGATTTTACTTAAACGGCAAGTAACAGTCTTCTATGGAAGGCGTTATCCGCTTCCCTTCCTGATACAAGGGATAATACCAGGATTTTTCTCCATAAACACCCTGTTCTTCCGGGGAGATACCAACAAAATCTGCCTTAGTTCCCTGAATTGTAGCGCCATCTTCATCCAACGTTACAATAGCAAACACCGGCTCAGAATATGGAACCGTATACCGAACCTGAGGATACTCTTCATCCAGTTCAGGGGTATAGCGCTCCAAAACCGTAAACATAGCATCCAGCCAAAACATGGAAATGCTGTTCACGCTATAATGCCAGATTCCGTTTTTTTGCTCTGCATAATCCATATGTTCATGACCATGCATGGACAGAAGGACTTTATTGGGTGCATTTTGCAAGATTTCTTCAACTTCTTCATAGTTCAGGATACCCCAGATTCCTTTTGTCAACCGCTGGTGAGAGAACAAAATCGAAGGATAGAGTGTTTTGGCTAAATCTTCTTTCAGCCACGCAAGTTGTTCCGGCGGCACATAGGGTGATGTTGAGTTTTCAAATCTACTACTCTTGTAATATCTGCCATGATCATAGCGAATATATTCATCGTCCATTTTTACATAATTCGGGTCAAGCACAACAAAATGAAAGCCGTTTACATCAAAAGAATAATAGGCATCATGCTTACTCTTCCAAAGCTTTAAAATTTCCTCTTTCGGCTTTAAATCTGTGTCATGGTTGCCAAAAACACAGTAGGTGGGCTTTTCTGTAAAGTTCAACAACTTCACAAATGGCACCGGCATTTTTACACAAGACATCACCAATGGGATAGGTCGGGTCATAGGACCATCCTGTCGTTCCTTTGTTAAAATCTCCCAGTTCAATGACAAAATCAACATTCTCTTCCCGGCATGTGGATAAAAATGTTTGAAGTCAATCGACTGCAAAAGGCTATAATTGCGTGTGCAGATCAGAAAACACGCCAAACTTTACTTTCTTTTTCATCTAAATCCCTCCAAAATAACTCTGATATCATTATAAGTAATCCTGAATTCCATGTCAAGAAAGGCAAAAATTTTGACTATCAATCACAAAAAATTGAGATTCTTTTTTCATAAACAAAAATGATGTTGCAAAAAAATTCTGCAACATCATTCTGTCATATCCTTATAAAAATTAAGCTAATGCTTTTTCGATACCCTCTAAAGCCAGTTCAACAGAACGAGCACCCTCAGAAAGAGGTGCAATGTTAGGCATTGCAGGATTTTCCAGCATTTCAACAAAATACTTCAGTTCGTTGTAATAACCACCCAGGCTGGAGATATTACCACTACCTGCAGTTCCGATATCAACCTTTTCCAATTCAGGTGTAAAGCTTCCGCCCTCTACAGGGTATACAGTAATTTTTGCACCGTCAAAAACAACGGTTGCCTTTTCAAATTTCACGCAATAGGCTGCTGTAAACTGGAAATCTGCAGGATAGTTCCAGGAACCTTCTGCATTGACTACAGCGTCATCATAAATGTAAGAAGTCATCATATACTCGGTCAGACCAGGTTTTTCTTCTAAGCCAACAGCCTGAATTCTCTTAGGCTCGCCCATAAGATATCTGACATAGTCGATGTCATGAATATGTAAGTCAAGTGCCATACCGCCACTCTTTTCGGGCTGATGGAGCCAGCCTTCCCATGCCCATTCCGGACGGGGAGACAACCTCTTGAAAGAACCGCTAACCACTTTACCGTAGTCCCCTGATTCTTTCGCGTTTTTCAGCCATACATACTCATCCCAGAAACGAATAACCTGACCAACCTGAACGATTTTTCCGGTTTCAGCCTGAACCTTTAAGAGATTCTGGGCTTCTTCGTTACTACGGCAGAGCGGTTTTTCAACAAAAACGTTAAAGCCTTTTCTCATAGCCATAACAGCATATTTTTCATGCAGATAAGTTGGCAGACAGATATCAACGAAATCCACATCCGCGTTTTCAATTAAATCTGCGCCTTCGCTGTATACGGTAGCACCGGAAAGAGCCGCGAGCTCCTCAGCGTTTTCTTTTCTCAGGTCGCTAACCGCAACAACCTGCACTTTATCGGATAAAGCCTTATAGCAGTTTGCATGCATGGTTCCCATAAAACCGCAACCAATTAAACCAACTTTTAACATCGTTTTCACGCTCCTATTCTTTTATTTAACAGATAAAATATAATCCATTGACTTGGAAGTGTTATACAGAATTGCTTCCGGGAACTGTGCATAAGGCGGCAGCATTTCAGCGGTTACCCAACCATCATAACCGATAGCATCCAGCGCCTTTTTAACAGCAACATAATCAACATTACCTGCCAGCAGATCAACAAAACCACTCAGAGTGCCTACATCACGACGATAGTCCTTGAAGTGAACCTTCTTAATACGGCTGCCCAGGATTTTAATCCACTGTTCAGGATAACCGGAATATAATACGTTACCTACATCAAAGTAGGAGCAAACATAAGGAGAGCCTACCTTATCAATCAAGTCGCGCATTTCAAGAGGAGATAAAAGGAACTTATTCCAAACGTTTTCAATACACAGTTCAACCTTTAACTCTTCTGCAACCGGAGCCAGCTCTTTTAAAGCAGCAAGACAGCGGTCATATGCAACATCATAGTCGATAACTTCGCTATCCGGCTCAAAATCAACACCAACGGCACCGGGCACAACCAGAATGCTCTGGCAGCCAAGCCATGCAGCAAGCTGAAGCTGTTTCTTTGTGATTTCGATTGCATTCTTTCTGACCTGTTCATCGTTTGCCGTATAGTTCTGTTTCCAGTACAGACCACTGGCAACGCTATACAGTTCGATGCCGGCTTCCTTCGCCCAAGCCTTAATCTGTTCCATATCTTCTTTTGTTGAATCGAGGCTGACAGCACCGGTTGTATCCAAAGCAACCTCAACACCATCAAAGCCTGCATCCTTTGCCAAAGCGAAACATTTTTTCAGATCCGGCTCTGCAAAAGACCATATACTGATACCCTTTTTCATGAATATTACCTCCTTGATTTTTCGTTAATTTCATGATAAAATAAAGTTATCACAATTGTAATACATTTTTTTATAGTAAAAGTATAATTTTGTAAACGAGTTGATCAAAATGAAATTAAATTATGTAAAGCATAAAATTGCCAATCTCATCAGCATTCATAAGATTGTTACCATACACTATTATGAACTGGACAAGAACTTCTCTTTTGAGGGTGAAAGCCATAATTTCTGGGAAATGGTCTATGTGGATACCGGTCAGGTAGAGATCAAGGCGAACAACCGACTTATTCATCTTAAGCAAGGAGAAATCGCCTTTCATAAACCCAATGAGTTTCATACCCTTTCAGCTGACGGCAAAAACGCAGCCAATGTTTTTGTTATTTCTTTTGTCTGCTCCTCTGAATCCATGGACTTCTTCAAAGGAAAAGTGACACCCGTTCCGGCAAAGCTGAAAAAATACATTGCCACTATCATTGAGGAAAGCGAAGAAACCTTTAATCTGATGTCCATTCTGGATGTTAAACTGGAGATGAAGGATGATCCGCCGATTGGCGGGCAACAAATGATCCGGACGCATCTTGAGCAATTCTTAATTCTTCTCATCCGTAATGAACAAGAACGTCGCGGGATGCGGATTTTTCCCACAAAGGAAAGTATGGAAAATCATCTGGTATCTCAGATTATTCAAATGACGGAGGAAAAAATCTATGGAAAACTCACTGTGGAGGAAATTTGCCAGACACTGAACTACTCAAGAGCCTATCTGTCCAAAATTTTTAAAAACTCTTCCGGTTATACAATTTTAGAATATATTCTCCACCGAAAAATTAAAGAAGCAAAAAAATTAATCCGCGAAGAAACGCTGAATTTCACTCAGATTTCCGACCTATTATCCTTTGATAACCCCCACTATTTTTCCAGGGTCTTTAAGCGTATTACAAAAATGACCCCCTCTGAATACAAACATTCCGTCAAAACAAATTAATCCGCAGGCGTTCATTTGAACGCCTGTTTTTTATATGTATACAAGCCATCAATAAAACACTTTGTCACATTCTGTCCATCAGGTATAATTTTACTTTTTCTGGAAATTATCATAGTACAACAGAAAAAGGCTGGTGAAAAGTTTTGACAAATAAAGTAGAAATCTGTGGCGTAAATACAGCAAAGCTTCCGGTATTGTCAAACGATGAAAAAATGAGTTTATTTGAAAAGATCAAACAAGGGGATCAAAACGCAAGAGAGACATTTATCGGCGGTAATCTCCGCTTGGTCCTCAGCGTCATTCAAAGGTTTTCAAACCGCGGCGAAAACATGGACGATTTATTCCAGATTGGCTGCATTGGCCTCATTAAGGCTATTGACAACTTTGACACGTCCCACAATGTTAAATTCTCCACATATGCTGTTCCCATGATTATCGGAGAAATCCGTCGTTACCTCCGTGATAATAATCAAATTCGTGTCAGTCGTTCTCTCAGAGATATTGCCTACAAAGCACTAAAGGCGAAAGAAGAATTCGTTAATCAACATGCAAAAGATCCCACAATTGAAGAGATTGCAAAAATTCTGGACCTGCCAAAAGAAGACGTTGTTTTCGCTCTGGAGTCCATCCAGGATCCCATCAGTCTCCACGAGCCAGCATACAACGACGGAACCGACACCATTTTCGTTATGGATCAGGTAAAAGATACGAAAAACACGGATGAACATTGGCTGGAAAACATCGCTTTAAGCGAAGCCATGAAACGTCTGACAGACAGAGAAAAACGAATTATCAATCTGCGCTTTTTCTCCGGCAGAACGCAAATGGAGGTCGCCGAAGAAATCGGCATTTCCCAGGCGCAAGTCTCCCGATTGGAAAAAGGAGCATTAGAAAGAATGAAGAAATACATTTAATAAAGGCTGTAACAGAACAACACAATTCTGTTACAGCCTTTATTACTTACTCATATTCTGCTGATGTTCTGCAAACGTCTTGGCAAAACGGTGTTTACCGGTTGAATCCAGAACAAAGAACAGATATTCTGTGTCTGCCGGATATAAGGCCGCTTCAATGGCTTCTGCCCCCGGCGACGCAATAGGACCAAGAGGCAAACCCGGATTCTGATAGGTGTTATACGGTGAATCAATTTTTGTATCACTAATCGATAAAACAGCCTTCCGCTCTTTCAAAATGTACTGTACAGTAGCACAGGACTGCAAATAAGGGTAATCTTTACTCTTTAACCGGTTGTGGAACACGCCGGCAACCAGTTTTCTGTCTTCATCGCCCTGCGCTTCCCGCTCAATGATGGAAGCAAGCGTCAGCACCTCATCATCCGTCATAGAAAGTTCACGCGCCCGTGCACGAAATGCTTCATGATACATCTCGTCAAAACGTGCCAGCATTTTATTGATAATCGACTCCTCGCTTTCTCCCGGTTGGAACTGGTATGTGTCCGGAAACAGATATCCTTCCAATCGGTTTTCCCTATTCGGAATTTTGCGAATAAAATCATAGTCAAAATCACCGTGTTCAATAGCTGCATAAAATCTATCACGGTTAATCAAGCCCGCTTGTTCCAGCCGGTCAGCAATCTGCCTGATTTCAAAACCCTCAGGGATTGTGACAGTAACGCTTTCCGTTTGTGGCGCGTGCTTTAAGGTCTCAAAAAAAGTTTCATAACCCGACTGCGTTCGCAAGGAATACTTTCCCTGCTGATACTGTCCGTCATGACCGCCAAGCTTTGAAAAAACGCGAAACCAGAAGGGATGACGAATCATACCGTTTTCTTTTAATACGTCTGCTATCTGTGCAGTCGTGCTGCCGGATTCTATCGTTACCTGCAGAATTTCACCGTCAGACGCTCCCCGATAATCATATAAAACCGAGCAACCGTAAAGCAACACAACGATAACAAGGATTGAAATACATTTGGACTTAAACGAACTTTTCTGCTTTTTCTTAGCCATACTCTGCCCCCGTTTTGAAAAAACTAAAGTTTTAAATTGGGTACTGCATTCAACGCACCGTCAGAAAAAATTCCTTTTTCATATAAATAATAACCGGCACAGCCAATCATCGCCGCATTATCCGTGCAAAGCACCAGCGGCGGATAATACAGGCGAATCCCCTCTTTCTGAGTGGCATGATCAAAACTGCTTCTGAGTGCACCGTTGGCACTGACGCCGCCGGCAAGTGTAATAACCTTGCACCCTTTTTCTTTTGCCGCTTTCAGCGTATGCTCCGTAAGAGCCTCAACAACAGCGCGCTGGAACGAAGCAGCAAGATCTGCTTTCTGAATCTCCTCGCCCTTTTGTTCCTGACGATGAATATAGTTAATGACAGCTGTTTTAACCCCGCTGAAACTGAAATCATAGCAACCGTCCCCAAAAGTTACGCGCGGAAAGGCAACCGCATCAGGGTTTCCCTCTTTTGCCAGTTTTTCAAGTTTCGGTCCGCCGGGATATCCCAGCCCCAGAACGCGCGCAATTTTGTCAAATGCCTCTCCGGCTGCATCGTCACGGGTTCTGCCTAAAATTTCAAATTCTGTATAATCTTTTACATATACAATATGGCTATGTCCGCCGGAAGCTACCAGACATACGAAAGGTGGCTCCAGTTCCGGGTGTGCTATATAATTCGCTGCAATGTGCCCATGAATATGGTTGACACCAACCAACGGCAGATTTCTCGCCGCTGCAATGGCCTTGGCCGCAGAAACACCTGTTAAAAGTGCGCCCACAAGACCGGGACCATAGGTCACAGCAATTGCAGAGAGATCTTCAAATTTACAGTTGGATTCTGTAAGCGCCCTGTCAATAACACCCGGTAAATTCAGGACGTGGTTACGGGACGCAATCTCCGGCACCACGCCACCATACCGCTCATGAATGGGAATCTGAGAGGAAATGATGTTGGAAAGAACCTCACGTCCGTTCTTAAGAACTGCTGCTGCTGTTTCATCGCAAGATGATTCAATTGCCAGAATTAAATGGTCCACGTTCTACACTCCTTCTGTTAAAAACAAGGTCATTAAAAGAGCATCTTCCTTGCCCTCATAATAATTTTTTCTTCTTCCCACCTGTTGAAAGCCAAACCCCTCATATAGTGCAATCGCACCGCTATTTCCGACTCTAACTTCCAGGGTCAGGCAGGAAAGAGAGGCTTCTCTGCCTATATCAATAAAGGTCTGAATTAATTGACGGGCAAGTCCCCGGCGACGATATTGCGGACTGACAGCCACATTGGTAATCTGTCCTTCGTCTGCCACAAGCCACATCCCCATATATGCAATGACTTCCCCTTCATGGCAAATCACGCGATACACCGTCGCAGGATTATGTAATTCCCCTTCAAACATTGCCTCGCTCCAAGGAACAGAAAAACATGCAGACTCAAGTTTCACCAAGGAGGGCAACAATTCTTTTGTTAAAGAAGTCATTTCGTAACTCATGAATTATCCTCGCTACGCTTTCTAGATACGCTCAATTTTTGTTTCTAAAACATCGGATATGACCTGACCGCCTGCTGCCTTCAGCATCCGGTTTTTAAGGGCAGGGACGATGCCACCGCTATCCTCCGGCAATTGAGCAAAAATAACATCAGCTCCCAATTCGTCCATTCGCCTGAGAGCGTCAAAAAGCTCTCTTGCATAGCACTCTGCAGTTTCACCGCAGTCAATACTGAAATCTGCATCAAATTCCTTTCCACAGGTCAAAACGCCGGTTTTTTTGCCTGATGCTCTATATGTTGAAAGCAACGAGCGAAGTGTATCATCATGGCCCACGTCAACGAGAAATAATTCTGCCTGCGGCGCATAATGACGGTACTTCATTCCCGGACTTTTCGGTGTCTGGCGGCTATCCTTCAAGGCCGGTTCATAAATCACTTCTCCCAGAACCGCCCGCAAGGCCTCCAGACTGACACCACCCGGACGAAGAACCTGGGGAATCTCTCCCGTCAGGTCAAGAACCGTGGATTCAAGGCCAACACGGCACGGACCACCGTCAATAATATAGTCCACTTTGCCAGACAAGTCAGCAATCACATGAGACACACGAGTCGTGCTGGGGCTACCGGATAAATTTGCACTGGGAGCCGCAACAGGAACACCGCTTTTTTCAATAATCGCAAGTGCAGCAGGATGTGCCGGCATTCTGACCGCAACGGTGGATAGACCTGCCGTAACGCACATAGGGATAGCATCAGACTTTTCCATAATCATCGTCAGCGGACCCGGCCAGAAGGCGTCCATCAATAATGCCGCACGATCAGGAACGGTCTTGACAACCTGAGATAACATATCCCGGTTACTGATATGTACAATCAGAGGGTTATCCTGCGGACGTCCTTTCGCGCGAAAAATGGCTGCAATTGCTTCTTCGTCCAAAGCGCTGGCGCCGAGACCGTACACCGTCTCCGTCGGAATCGCAACCAAGCCGCCGTTTCGGAGGGACATAGCTGCTTCATCCAGCACCGACAGTTCTCCTTCAAATTGAATTACCTTCGTCATTCTTTCACCTTTTTTCATTATAAGCCAAAGAACAGGCAGTTGCACCCTTCGCAACCGCCTGCCACTTTACATACTCAAAATCTTTTCCATGTTCATAATATCTTTTTCAAAAGATTTTTCCATTTCCAGACCTTCTGCAATGTCAAAATCAACAATTTCGTTGTCCTGAAGTGCAACGACGCGGTTTCCAACACCCTCATACAATAATTTCACGGCATGAACACCCATTCGACTGGCAAGCATACGATCCGTAACCGTCGGGCTGCCACCACGCTGAATGTGACCCAAAATAGTGGCACGGGTTTCAATACCGGTCATCATTTCAATGCACTTCGCCATCTCCACGGATCCGCCAACACCTTCGGCCACAACAATCAAATTATTTTCCTTGCCGCGCTTTTTATTTTCCTGAATAGGTCGAATAATATCATTTTGGAAATCATACGGTTGCTCGGGAATAATCGCTGCTTCTGCACCACAAGCAATGGCAACATACGCCGCAATATATCCGGCACCTCTACCCATAACCTCAATAATAGAACAACGTTCATGTGACTGGGCTGTATCGCGGATTTTGTCAATGGCATCTTTGACGGTGTTAAGAGCGGTATCGAAACCAATGGTCGAATCCGTGCATCCGATATCATTATCAATGGTTGCAGGAATGCCAACCGTTGGAAGACCGGCTTCTGACAAATCTTTCGCACCACGGAAAGAACCGTCACCACCAATTACAACAAGACCCTCAATACCGGCACTTCTTGCCTTATCAACCGCTTTTTTTACTGCTTCAGCTTTATGAAATTCAGGACATCTGGAAGATTGCAAAATAGTTCCGCCATGATGGAGAATATTGGACACACTACGGGCATTCATATCTTCAAACAAGCCTTCAAGCAGGCCGGCATACCCTTTGCGGACGCCGCAAACTTCCATGCCTTTTGAAAGAGCTGTCCGAACAACCGCACGAACTGCTGAATTCATCCCCGGTGCATCTCCACCACTCGTTAAAACACCAATCTTTCTCATAGTGCCCTCCTTTATCTGATTCTTTAACAAAATTTATAGTGCTTCTTCAATAATAACGCGATGCGCTTCAAAAAGTTCTGCTTCAGGAACCAAAATTTCATAAGAACCGTATTGCTCATTTTCACTTTGATTGACACTGCGAATTTTAACCGGAAGACCGGCTTCCTGCAGAAGCGCCTTAATTTTTTCTGCTATTTCCTTCGCCTGCGCAATATAGACAACCATCCACATGGAAACCCCTCCTGCAAATCAAGAAAAACGAATTAGTCGTTCTTTCTCGTTTTAATTTCTTCTAACAGCATTGCACAGAACTCTTCCTTCGTCATGCTGCCCAAATCAGCCTGTCTGCGTGCACGAACGGAAACGGTTCCCTCTTCGCATTCCTTGCCGCCAATAACCAGCATGTACGGCACTTTATCCATCTGCGCTTCACGTATTTTATAGCCGATTTTTTCATTACGGCTGTCAACTTCTACGCGAACGCCAGCTTCAGCAAGAAGTTCCCTCACTGCATAAGCATAATCATGGTGTGCATCTGCAATCGGTAAAATTTTAACCTGCGTCGGAGCCAGCCATGTCGGCAATGCACCGGCATATTTTTCAAGCAGCAACGCAAGAGTACGTTCGTAACAACCAATGGACGTTCTGTGGATAACATAGGGGTACTTCTTTGTGCCGTCTTTATCCACATATTCCATACCAAAACGTTCAGCCAACTGGAAGTCAATCTGAACCGTAACCAAAGTATCTTCTTTTCCGTGAACATTCTTAATCTGGATATCCAGTTTTGGACCGTAGAAAGCGGCTTCGCCTTCTTCTTCGGTATACTGAATCTCAAGGTCATCCAGAATCTCACGCATGCGGTCCTGAACGGTTTCCCATTCTTCCTCAGAACCAATATATTTTTCCTTGTTATTCGGATCCCACTTAGAGAAACGATAGGAAACATCATCACCCAGACCCAAGGTTGTCAGCATGAATTTTGCCAATTCCACACACTGTGCGAATTCGCCTTCAAGCTGCTCCGGTGTACATGCAAGATGGCCTTCTGAAATTGTAAACTGACGAACACGAATTAAACCATGCATTTCGCCGGAGGACTCGTTACGGAACAAGGTAGATGTTTCTGCATAACGAAGCGGCAGATCGCGGTAAGAACGCATTTCTGTCAGATATGCCTGGAACTGGAACGGACAAGTCATAGGACGCAGAGCAAAGACTTCGCCTTCTGCATCTGGATCGCCCATAACAAACATACCGTCTCTATAATGATCCCAATGTCCGGAGATTTTATACAAGTCTCTTTTTGCCATAAACGGCGTTTTAGTCAGCAAATAACCTCTCTTCTGCTCTTCGTCTTCAACGAAACGCTGCATCAACTGAATGACACGGGCGCCCTTGGGAAGCAGAATCGGAAGACCCTGGCCAATTAATTCAGAAGTGGTAAAATAGCCAAGTTCACGGCCAATCTTGTTATGGTCACGTTTTTTAGCTTCTTCAACTGCTGTAAGATACTCTTCCAGCTCACTCTTTTTCGGGAAAGCCGTGCCATAAATACGCTGGAGCATCTTATTTTTCTCGCTACCGCGCCAGTAAGCACCGGCAACGCTGGTCAACGCAATTGCCTTCACTTTTCCGGTTGAGGGCAAATGGGGACCTGCACAAAGGTCAGTAAAGTCTCCTTGCTTATAGAAAGAGATTTCTTCACCTTCAGGAAGGTCTTCAATCAGTTCTTTCTTATAAGGCTCGCCAGCTTCTTCAAAGTAACGGATTGCATCTTCACGGCTCATGGTAAAGCGCTCAATTGCTACATCTTCTTTTACGATTTTTGCCATTTCTTCTTCCAATGATTTTAAGATATCCGCCGTAAAAGAAACATCACAATCAAAGTCATAATAAAAGCCATTTTCAATAGCAGGGCCAATGGCAAGTTTTGCCTGAGGATACAGACGTTTAACAGCCTGAGCCAGAATATGAGATGCTGTATGACGGAAGGTATCCCGACCCTTCTGGTCGTTAAAGGTTAAGAAGTTGACGCTTGCGTCCTGCGAAATAGTTCGTGTCAGATCCATAACGGTTCCATTCACTTCTGCTGCCAGAGCCGCACGTTGCAAACCGCCGCTGATATCCCCTGCCAGATCATACAGACTCTTAGGGCTGTCAACCTGCAGTTGGCTTCCATCTTTCAAGCTTACTTTAAACATTTGCTATTCCTCCAATTTAAATTCCGCTGTAACATCCTTTGCTCCCCTGCCATCATATGAAAAGGCAAAAATCCGGGAACCAATCGGCATAAAGCGGATTTTTTTGTATAGTACAACCGGCTTTTCACCGGCATAATCTGCAAAATAAAGTTTTACGCGTTCCGGCTTTTTTAGAAACTCGAAAGCTGCTGATTTTAACCGGTCGCCACATTGCATAAAGGACAAACTGTCTCTGTGAGTCAGGCAATAATCATACGTCAGACATTCACTGACTGTCTCATCAGAAAAAGTTTCCATTGAAAATTGATATAACTCTTCAAACGCGGTTTTCTGACTTTTCGGGCTACAAGCATCACCTAAAAAGGCTGCCATATCACGAAAAAAGTAGAATTCCCTTTCTGGATAATACGTCTTCAGAATATAAGAGATACTCATTGGGAATGCACCGCTGTTATAATAGCGTTCCAGCATTTCCTCCACCTGTTTTAAGAAAAGCAAATCCTGATAAGTCATTGCATCGCTATGAATCACTTCATAGGGCGGAAAACTCCAGAATTCACTCCCCGGCGCAAAAAGTTCTGCGCCTTGTAGTTTTTTCAGAAACCCAAGCTGCAAATTTTGCGGCGAAAGCGACATAACCTGATGAAAATAATCAATAAACGCCGAAAGCGACTCCCCGGGAAGACCTGCAATCAAGTCCAGATGCAAATGCATATTCTCATTCACACAAAGAGCTTTAACAACGCGGCTAAGACGCTCAAAATCAGGCTTTCTGTTTATCGCTTCCAAAGTCTCGGGGTTGGTACTCTGAACGCCAATTTCAAGTTGAAACATGCCTTCAGGCGCCGTTTGCAGGCTCCTGATCAACTCTTCCGTCATGCTTTCAGCCCGGATTTCAAAATGATAGGTCGTGCGTCCGTTTCGCGCCTTAATACCTTCTACAATGGCAAGGGCGCGTTTGGGATCAGCATTAAACGTCCGATCAACTAACTTAACAAGGGGAACGCCTTGTTCTTCGAAAAAAGCAAGTTCCCGATGCACACGTTCTACCGGCAAAAACCGAAGTTTGCCTGCCGCACCTGAAAGACAAAACGCACAACGGTATGGGCATCCTCTTGACGTTTCGTAATAAACAATTCTCCCTTTTAAAGCAGACAAATCCTCTGCGTCATAGGGAAACGGTAAATCATTTAAATCTGTTTCACAAGCAGGCAATGTGCTTTGCGTAATCACAGCGTCTGTCCGATAAAAAAGACCGGGTACGCAACTATAATCGCCTGTTTCCAAACTATCTGCAAAAGAAGAAATCGAGGTTTCTCCTTCGCCACACAAAATAAAATCTACAAAAGAACAGTTCCGCAAAATATCCTCCGGAGAAAAACTAACCTCCGGACCACCCAGCACCAGACGAAAGCTGTTGTCTGCTTTTTTCAGTATTTCGCAGATTTTCAGAACATGGTCAATGTTCCAGATATAGCAGGAAAACAAAAATGTCTTTTCACCGGTCCGAAATAAGCGAGAGGCGATTTCTTCAGGACGCTCCGAAATAGCGTATTCACAAAAGCGACAACGCTTCTCTACTTTTGATAAATAGCGAATTGCTAAATTACTGTGAATATACTTGGCATTGATTCCTACTAAAAGCATATGTTAAATCTCCTTTTCCCGACACAGACAATCCCACAAACAAAATGCGGCGGAACAGGAAAACATCCGCCGCATTTTGGTGTTTGACAATGGGTTCCTGTCAACCGGGAAAACTATCTCTTACCAGAGGTTTAATTCATTCATAGCATCTTTTCTGGAAAGATTGATGCGGCCCTGTCTGTCGATTTCGATAACCTTAACCATAATTTCGTCACCGATGTTGACTTCATCTTCAACCTTTGCTACGCGAGTATTCGCAAGCTTGGAAATATGAACCATACCGTCTTTACCGGGCAGGAATTCAACAAATGCACCAAACGGCAGAATGTTAACAACCTTACCCTTATAGATAGAACCGATTTCAATGTTGCCGGTCAGGCCCTTGATGATTTCCATGGCTTTGTTTGCCATTGCTTCATCAGCTGTTGCAATGTAAACCTTACCGTCGTCTTCAATGTCAATCTTAACGCCGGTTTCAGCAATAATCTTCTGAATAGTCTTACCGCCGGAACCGATAACGTCACGAATCTTATCAGTATCAATGGTCATGGTGAAGATCTTGGGAGCATAAGCAGACAGAGAACTTCTGGGAGCTTCAATTGTCTTTAACAGAACTTCATCAATAATCTGGAAGCGTGCGTTTCTGGTCTGTGCCAGTGCCTGCTTAATAATCTGCGGTGTTAAACCGTCAATCTTAATATCCATCTGAATAGCAGTAATACCCTCTTTGGTACCTGCTACCTTAAAGTCCATGTCGCCATAGAAGTCTTCAAGACCCTGAATATCAACCATAGTGATAAAACGTTCGCCCTCTGTTACCAAACCAACAGAGATACCGGCAACCGGTGCCTTGATGGGAACGCCGGCG
>JBGUTC010000022.1:0-8789 GCA_045132895.1 Clostridia bacterium | reverse complement strand
TCGCGACCGGCTTGTGCCCAGGCTGAGGTATAAATACCATGACTGTGAACGACACAACTGATGCTGGGAAATGCACGATATAACTCAATGTGAGTCGGAAGGTCAATTGCGGGAGCGCCGGTTCCTTCTACCACTTGCCCTGACAGATCCAGAACCAACATATCTCCGGGTGTTGAAGAAGGATAATCAGAAGACGGTTCTGCAACAATCAGGTTGTTTGCTCGGTCAAAATAAGAAATATTTCCCTTTCCAAGGAAACGCATTTTTTGTTCTTTTAAATAAGTGACAGCGGTTAAAAGATCTTGTTTTAAAGAATCTAACACAGTACCACTCCTTATTCTTTCATAGTTAGTGGAAACATATCCGTTTATATTTTATCATAAAATATAAAAAAAGTAAAGAAAAAGAGGGTGACGTTATGTATCGTGCCGGAGAACTGAGACAAAAAGAAGTGATTAATATTGGTGATGCAGGCAGGTTGGGCTTTGTATCAGATGTTGAAGTCAGTCTGGAGGCCGGAATAATTGAAGCAGTGATTGTTCCCGGAAAATCCCGTTTATTTAGTTTTGGTCAGGGGAAGGATTTAGTGATTCCGTGGGAGAAAATTAAAAAAATCGGCGAAGATATAATTTTGGTCGATTTGCCGGTTCAGGACAGAAAAGAATAAAACGCTGTAAAAAAATGATTTACTGCAGAAAAAGTCTTTCATTTTTCGTATTTTTGTGATATAATAATAAAAATGGGAGGAGATAACAATGAAGGAAAAATATTATATTACTACGGCGATTGCTTATACGTCACGTAAACCTCATATTGGTAATACCTATGAAGTTGTGCTGACGGATGCGATTGCTCGTTATAAAAGGCAGCGCGGTTATGATGTTTTCTTTCTGACCGGAACTGATGAGCATGGTCAGAAAATTGGTGAAGCTGCAAAAGAAGCCGGTATTACGCCGCAGCAGTATGTTGATAACGTAGCAGGCGAGATTAAGCAAATCTGGGATTTGATGGACTCCAGCTATGATCATTTTATCAGAACGACAGATGACTATCATGTTAAGTCTGTTCAGAAAATCTTCAACAAACTCTATGAACAGGGTGACATTTATAAAGGCGAATATGAAGGTTGGTATTGTGTTCCCTGTGAGTCTTTCTTTACACAGAGTCAGTTGGTAGACGGTTGCTGTCCCGACTGCGGCAGAGAAGTGAAGAAGACAAAAGAAGAAGCATACTTCTTTAAAATGAGCAAATATCAGGACAGACTGATGCAATATATCGAAGAAAATCCTGACTTCATTCAGCCGGAAAGCCGTAAGCGCGAGATGATTAACAACTTCATCAAGCCGGGTCTGCAGGATCTTTGCGTATCAAGAACCTCTTTCGACTGGGGAATTCCCGTAACTTTTGATGATGACCATGTTATCTATGTCTGGATTGATGCCCTTTCTAACTATATTACGGCACTGGGCTATGCACCTGATGAGCAGGGCGAGTTATATAAAAAATACTGGCCGGCTGATGTTCATGTTATCGGTAAAGATATTCTCCGTTTCCATACTATTTACTGGCCGATTATGCTGATGGCTCTGGGAGAACCTTTGCCGAAGCAGATTTTCGGACATCCCTGGCTCCTTGCTGGTGCTGATAAAATCAGTAAATCCCGTGGCAATGCTATCTATGCTGATGACTTGGTAAAACTTTTTGGTGTAGATGCTGTCCGTTATTATCTCCTTTGCGAGATGCCCTATGCGCAGGATGGTACCATTTCCTATGAAAATATCATCAGTCGTTTTAATGCTGACCTCGCGAACACACTGGGCAATCTGGTAAACCGTACGGTTGCAATGATGCAGAAGTATTTCGACGGCGTGATTCAGGCACCGGTTTCCGGCGAGTTCGATGAGGAACTGATTGCCTGCGCTTTGGATGCGGCTCGCCTTTGTGCAGAAAAGATGGACGGCTTTAAAACTGCTGATGCTTTAGCAGAAATCATGAATCTGGCGCGTCGTTCTAATAAATATATTGATGAAACAATGCCTTGGTCTTTGGCAAAAGATGAGAGCCAGAAAGCTCGGCTTGGCGGCGTTCTGTATAACCTGATTGAGAGCATTCGCTTTATTGCGACTCTGCTGGTTCCCTTTATGCCTTCTACAGCGGCAAGTATCTTTAAACAGATTGGTGCAACAGAAAGCGATTGGGAGTCCCTTTCTGAGTTTGGTAAAACAGTGGTTGGCTCAAGTGTTGGAACTGCTGAACCTCTGTTTGCTCGGTTAGACGAGAAAAAAGTATTGGAAGAAATTGAAAAGTCTCTTCCTGCGCCGAAGAAAGAAGAGAAGAAGCCTGCAGAAGAAGAAAAACTGCCTGAAATTTCCATTGATGACTTTGTCAAAGTCGAAATGAAAGTTGGCGTTGTTTTAGAATCCGAGCGGGTAGAGGGAGCCGATAAACTTCTGGTTTCCAAGATTAAAATCGGCGATGAGGTCCGTCAGATTGTTTCCGGTATTGCAAAATTCTATCCGCCGGAAGAATTTGTGGGCAAAAAGGTTATTGTAGTAACAAACTTAAAGCCGGTGAAACTCCGTGGTGTCTTATCCGAAGGTATGATTTTAGCGGCAGCTGATAAAAAAGGTCTCAGCGTTTTGGCTCTTGATCAGGACATGCCTGATGGCACATTAGTACGCTGACGATTTATCAAAAACGGTTAAAAGACCGGAATTATTGGGCTATTTAAGAAAACTAAGCAGAAAACATTTGTTTTTGCTTGGTTTTCTCTTGCGAAACCGCCTGATATAAGCTATAATATTTTGTTGGGAATAAATAGTTTACATGTTGATTTAAAATAAAAGGAGGAAAATTCTGTGAGTCAATTTTTAGACAGAATCAAAGAACGTGCCATGATGGACAAGAAGACCATCGTTTTGGCAGAAGGTGAAGAAATCCGTACCATTGAAGCTGCGGAGAAAGTATTAAAAGAAGGTATTGCGAACATCATCCTGTTAGGTGATGAAAATGTCATTGCTGAAAAAGCAGTTGGCCACGATATCTCCGGCGCTCAGGTTATTAACCCTGTAAATTCTGATAAATATCTGGCTTTCTCTGAACAGTTCTGTGAAATGAGAAAGAAAAAGGGTATGACCATGGATCAGGCAAAGGAAACCATGAAGAATACTCTGTATTTTGGTTGTATGCTGGTTAAAAACGGCGATGCTGACGGTATGGTTGCCGGCGCAGTAAACTCAACTTCTAACGTTTTAAGAAGTGCGCTGCAGACTGTTAAAACTGCTCCTGATGCAAAACTGGTTTCTGCATTCTTCGTTATCTGCGTACCTGATTGCGAATATGGCGAAAACGGAACTTTCGTTTTCGGCGACAGCGGTCTTGTTATGAACCCCAACGCTGAAGAACTTTCCGAAATCGCAATTTCTTCCGCTAAGAGCTTTAAAGATTTAGTTGAAGCTGAACCCAACGTTGCTCTGCTTTCTTTCTCTACTTACGGCAGTGCAAAGGATCCTCTGGTTGATAAAGTTGTTGAAGCTACCAAACTTGCAAAGGAAAAGAGACCGGACTTAAGTCTGGATGGCGAACTGCAGCTTGACGCTGCTATTGTTGAGTCTGTTGGTAAGTCCAAGGCTCCTGAGTCCACTGTTGCAGGTAAAGCAAACGTTCTGGTATTCCCTGACTTAAACGCTGGTAACATCGGTTATAAACTGGCTCAGAGACTGGGTAAAGCAGAAGCTTACGGTCCTATCACTCAGGGTATTGCAAAGCCGATCAATGACCTGTCCCGTGGCTGCAGCTCTGACGATATCGTTGGTGTTGTTGCAATTACATGTGTTCAGGCACAGAACGTATAAGGAGGCAGACGAACATGAACGTACTGGTTATTAATGCGGGTAGTTCCTCTTTAAAATATCAGCTGATTGACATGGATACTCAGGCTGTTTTGGCTAAAGGTCTGTGTGAAAGAATCGGCATTGAAGGCTCTTGCCTGAAGCATACGCCCGCAGGTAAAGATGCTGTTACATTAGAATCTCCTATGAAGGATCATTCCGATGCAATTAAAATGGTGATTGATGCTCTGGTCGACAAAGACCATGGCGTGATCGCAGACATGAGCGCTATCGATGCCGTTGGTCATCGTGTGGTTCATGGTGGTGAATTCTTCAATCAGTCTGTTATCGTTGATGACGATGTTAAGAAAAAGATTGACGAATGCTCCATGCTGGCACCCCTTCATAACCCTGCTAACCTGATTGGTATTGAAGCTTGCCAGAAGGCAATGCCTGGTGTTCCCATGGTTGCTGTTTTTGATACTGCTTTCCATCAGACCATGCCGGCTGAAGCATATATGTATGCACTGCCTTACGAATACTATGAAAAGTATAAAATCAGAAAATACGGTTTCCACGGTACTTCTCACTACTATGTAGCAAATCGTTGTGCTGCTATGATGGGCCGTCCTATTGAAGACCTGAAGATTATCACTCTGCACTTAGGTAACGGTTCTTCCATTACCGCTGTTAATAAGGGTAAGTCTGTTGATACTTCTATGGGCTTTACACCTCTTGCCGGTGTTCCCATGGGAACCCGTTCCGGTGTTATCGATCCGGCTGTTGTTACCTTCATTATGGAAAAAGAAGGTCTGTCTGCTGCTGAAGCAGATGCACTGTTAAACAAGAAGTCCGGTGTATTTGGTATCTCCGGCGTTTCCAGCGACTTCCGTGATCTGGAAGCAGGTTCTAAAAATGGCGATATGAAGTGTAAGCTGGCTCTTGATATGTTTGAATACAGCGTAAAACGTTATATCGGTTTCTATGCGGCTGCTATGGGTGGCGTTGATGCCCTGGTATTTACCGCAGGCGTTGGTGAAAACAGTATCGCAATGCGCGAACGTATTCTGTCTAACATGGAATTCATGGGTGTTGCTTGCGATTCTGAAAAGAATAACACAAGAGGCAAAGAAGTGGAAATTACAAAGGATGGCGCAAAGGTAAGAAGCTTTGTTATTCCCACAAACGAAGAGTTGACAATTGCTCTGGATACCCAGAAACTGTTAGCAAAATAATTCCTGCTGTTAAAGCCGTCGACAAAGAACTTGTCGGCGGCTTTTTTTGTGCATAAAATTTGAAAAATCCCTTTTCAAACATACGTTCTTATGGTACAATTAAAATATATGAAATGAAATGGAGAAAAGGCATGAATATTCTTGCAGTTGGTGATATCGTCGGTGATGCCGGAACTGATATGTTTGTGGATCACATTGAGACATTAAAACGGCAATATGAGATTGATTTTTGTATTGTAAACGGCGAAAATGCCTGCACAAATAACGGGATTACCCGGCGAAAAGCAGAACTACTGCTCGATAATGGTGCAGATGTTATTACTTTGGGGAATCATACATTCCGTCAAAAAGATGTAACCGGGCTTCTTGCAAATAATACCCGGGTTATCCGCCCGGCAAACTTTCCTGAGGGAACGCCGGGTAGCGGTTATACTGTTGTTCAGAAAAACGGTAAAAAAATTGCGGTCATTAACCTTTTAGGCCGAATTTATATGGATTATATGGACTGTCCTTTCCGAACGGTTGATAAAATTTTGGAAACCGTCAAGGCAGACTTATATTTTGTTGATTTTCACGCGGAAGCCACCAGCGAGAAAATCTCTATGGGGTGGTATCTGGATGGCCGTGTTACAGCGGTTTTCGGGACTCACACGCATGTTCAAACGGCTGACGGTTGGGTGCTGCCTAAGGGAACGGGCTATATAACAGATTTAGGCATGACCGGTCCGGTTTACTCCTGTCTGGGCGTTAAAAAGGAAATTACATTAGAGCGTTTTCTAACGTGCGTTCCTAAGCGGTTTGAATTTGCTGACGGAACATCCCGGCTTTGCGGTGCTGTTTTTCAGGTGGATGAAAGCGGAAAAACCAAGTCGGTGGAAGGAATCAGAATCTGATGGATAAAAAAGAATTTCGGAAAGAGGCGCTTCGCCTTCGGGAT
The DNA here is from genome assembly GCA_045132895.1 of Clostridia bacterium. Lineage (GTDB taxonomy): Bacteria > Bacillota > Clostridia > UBA1381 > UBA9506 > UMGS755. Next base: position 2,787 of record JBGUTC010000022.1, on the reverse strand, counting down.
GCTTTACCAAAAGACAAGCGGAGAGAGTGGTCAAGCGCAATTTGCAAGCGAGCTCTTTGTTATGTGCAGGAGAATCATTTTTCTGTTATCGCAGTGTATGCATCTTTTCGCAGTGAACCGGAAACAGGCGGATTGATTTCTGAACTGTTGAAAATGGGGAAGACTGTATGTTTACCTAAGTGCCAAAAAGACAGTGTGATGGACATGATTCCGATTCTGTCACTTTTGGATGTAAAGTCTGGTGCTTACGGCATACCGGAACCGGTTGGAGAAGCGATTTCTCCGGAGAAAATCGATTTGGTTCTGGTGCCCGGTTGTGCCTTCGGAAAAGACATGAGCCGGATGGGCTACGGCGGTGGATATTATGACAGATATTTACCAAAATGTAAAAACGCAAAAAAAATCGGACTATGCTTTGAGGCTTCTGTTCAAGAGAAAGTTCCGAGAGATCAAACAGACGTCTTTATGGATGCTTTCATAACAGAAGAACGGCTTGTGAACAATCTGTAAAAACTTTTTTTCTCATTGAAAAAAGTAAAAAAATGTGATATACTGGTAAAGTACAAAACGAATAGAAATGAGGATTAAAATGGACATTTTTTTGGAGTACTTATTGCGTAAAAAATCATCAGGGATAGATGTTGTGAAAAAGCTTGGTTTGGTTTTGGCAGCCGTTGCAGCATGCGTTATCATTATCTTTGCTTTTTCCTTGGTGCAATTTTTACGGGCATATATTCTGCTCGGTATTGCCGCTGTCATTTACGGTTTGGTTGTTTTAATGAGAAATTTCAGTCTTGAGTATGAGTATATTTTCACCAATGGTGATCTGGACATTGATATCGTTAAAGCACAGACAACCAGAAAACGGATGGTTAACCTCTCGTGTAAAAATATTGAGTTGATGGCATCAGATAAGAATATGAACTATAAACGTGATTTTGAATCTGATAGTATCTCTAAGAAATTCAATGCTGTATATGATGCGTCTCTGGGTGGAATTTACCATGTTCTTTTTGTCCGTGACGGAGAGAGAATCATGTTGACATTCCAGCCGCCGGTTAAATTGTTAGCCGCCATGAAGAAAATGAATCCCCGTTGTGTGAACCTTGACCCGGAAGATGTGACAACAGTAGAAGAATAAAAACCGGAGGAGAGCATGAAAGCTGAAATCATTGCAGTTGGTACAGAAATTCTAGTTGGTGACATTGTAAACACAAATGCACAGTTTTTATCCCGACGTTTGTTTGGCCTTGGAATTGATATGTATTATCAAACCGTTGTGGGCGATAACCGCGGGCGGCTGACGGAAGCCATCCGTCTTGCTTTTTCGCGGGCAGATTTGGTTATTTTCTCCGGCGGTTTGGGGCCAACAGAAGATGATTTAACGAAAGAAACAGTAGCGGAGTATTTTGATGTTCCGCTGCTTTTTCATAAGGAAATTGCGGAGCAGATTGATGTTTATCTTCATGGTAAAGTTCCGGTCAGCAACCAAAAACAGGCATATATTCCGGAAGGGGCTTTGATTTTAGATAATGCATGGGGAACAGCGCCTGGCGTTATTCTTGAAAAAGATGGGAAAACGGCAGTGTTGCTTCCGGGACCACCCCGTGAATTGCACCCCATGTTTACAGAGCGAGTTGAGCCATACTTAAAGACTAAATCCGGTTATGTCATGCGCGAGAAAACCCTTCGTCTTTTTGGAATTGGCGAAGCAAAGGTCGGAGAAATCGTGTCTGATTTAATGATGCTTTCTAACCCGACAGTTGCGCCTTATGCGAAAGATTGCGAGGTAACGCTCCGTATTGCTGCCAAAGCAGAGTCTTGTGAGAAAGCTGATGCAATGATTCTCGAAACTGAAAGAGAAATCGAGTCCCGCTTGGGAGAATATATTTATGGCTATGATGATGATAGCATGGCCAGCGTAACGGCCGGATTGCTGATTAAAAAAGGTATTACGGTGTCTTGCGCGGAATCATGTACCGCTGGTCGCTTAACGGCGGCGCTTGGTGATATTCCGGGTGTTTCTTCCGTTCTTTCTGAGAGCATTGTGACCTATTCAAACGAAGCAAAAATAAAGTATTTAGGCGTTTTGGAAGAAACCTTGAAAGTGCATGGTGCGGTCAGCAGTGAAACGGCAGAAGAAATGGCTGAAGGAATCCGAAAAGCTTCCGGAAGTGATATTGGCATTTCGGTTACGGGCATTGCCGGTCCTAATGGGGGAACACCGGAAAAGCCGGTGGGTCTGGTATATATCGGGCTAGCATACGGTGGAGAAACAATAACAAAGAAACTTCTTCTTCACGGCAACCGCGACAGAGTTCGATTTGGTGCTGTGATGCATGGTTTGAATGAGATCCGGAAGTGTGTTCTTTCGGAATTAGATAATATAACGGAAAAATGAAAAGTGAGGAATATAGTATGAGCGATAAAAGACCGCCGATCTCTGACAAGAAAGTGATGGGATCGGTTATGAGAAAAGACAATCATGATGAAAGACAGGAAGCCTTAGAAATGGCTATGAAGCAGATTGAAAAGGCTTATGGCAAGGGTGCAGTTATGCGCCTTGGTAGTGAGGCACGCTTAAATGTTGAATCTATTTCAACCGGTGCCCTAAGCCTTGATGTGGCTCTTGGTATCGGAGGCCTTCCTAAGGGAAGAATTGTTGAAATCTATGGACCTGAATCATCCGGTAAGACAACCGTTGCCCTCCATTGTGTTGCTGAGGCGCAGAAACAGGGTGGAAATGTAGCCTTTATTGACGCAGAGCATGCGTTAGATCCCATTTAT
>JBGUTC010000021.1:0-11804 GCA_045132895.1 Clostridia bacterium | reverse complement strand
TAGCGTTTAATGAGGGTTTCGTCACTGGCCTCCAGGAACAGAACTTCGCACGGATAGCCGCATTTTTTAAGTTCTGTGATTTCGTTGGCAAGGAACATAACTCTGTCGCCACTTCTGGCATCAACAACAAAAGCTATTTTTTCCATGGTAATGTTTGAATTCTGGCACAACGAAACGAATTTTGAAATCAGAGTAGGGGGGATGTTATCAATACAATAATACCCGATATCCTCCAGAATGTGTACAGTTGTGCTTTTTCCAGCACCGGACATCCCCGTAACGATAATAAACTGCATATGCAAACCTCTTCTGTATTAGTTTTTTCAGCGTCAGCCCAGACGAGCCTCAATCAGTTTTGCAAGATATTTTGCCTTTTGTGAAATGCTGTTTAAATCAGGACCTTCCAGCATTACGCGGACACAGGGTTCTGTTCCGGAGGGGCGGATCAGAACGCGACCGTTACCGGCAAGTTCAGATTCAAGATTTTTGATTTCCTCTTTAATAACAGGATCATCAGCATACTGATTCTTTTTGGTATTCTGTACCTTTGCGTTAACAACAACCTGCGGCAGAGTCTGGAAGACTTCTGAAAGTTCGGACAGTTTTTTGCCTGACTTTTTCAAAATAGACAGAAGTTTCAGACCGGACAGAAGACCGTCTCCCGTTGTGTTGTTTTCCAGGAAAATAATATGGCCTGATTGCTCGCCGCCTAAGATATAACCGCTTTTCAGCATTTCCTCTAAAACGTAGCGGTCGCCAACTTTAGTCTGGACAATGTTGATACCCTTTTCCTTTGCTGCAAGAACCAGTCCCAGATTGGTCATAACCGTGGTCACCAAGGTGTTTTTCATCAACAAACCTTTTTCCTTCAGGAAATTGGCGCAAATAAACATGATTTTGTCACCGTCAATCAGGTCACCTTTTTCATCAATTGCCAAAACACGGTCTGCATCACCGTCAAATGTTAAGCCAACGTCAACGTTAATGTTCTTTACATATTCCTGAAAATCTTTGGTGTGCGTAGAACCGCAGTTGCGGTTAATATTGGTGCCGTTGGGATGATTATGCACAACATAGGCTTCTGCGCCCAACTCAACAATTACCTTAACAGCACTTTTGTAACTTGCACCATCTGCACAGTCAATAGCAATTCGCATGCCGGACAAATCGCAGTCAATAGTACTTTTAGCAAAATCAATATAATCACTGAGTGCTGTGTCGCAAGATTCCACAGTTCCAACGGCGTCACCGGTAGGAGCGTCAATTACTTCGCTGTCATCTAAAATGATGGCTTCAATGCGTTCTTCAATGGCGTCGTTTAATTTATATCCGTTTGCATTAAAAATCTTAATACCGTTATATTCAGCGGAATTATGAGATGCGGATATAACAATGCCGGCATCTGCCTCATATTTTCTGGTTAAAAATGCAACGGCCGGCGTTGGAATGATTCCCAGTGTGACAACACTTGCACCAACTGAACACAGGCCGGCGCAAAGGGCCGCTTCCAACATATCACCAGAGAGGCGAGAATCTTTTCCAATCAGGATTTTGGGTTTATGATGTGTCTCTTTTGTCAGAACGTACGCAGCAGCTTTACCAATTTTCATGGCTAATTCACAAGTGAGTTCAATGTTTGCAATGCCTCGAACACCGTCAGTACCAAATAATCTGCCCATAAAAATAACCTCCGTTTAAGATTAAAACAATAAAAATTAGGAATAATGAAAATTAACCTATATTATTTTATCATATTTTTTTTAAAATGTAAAAGGTTTTTATGAAAAAATATGTAATTAAAAAGAAATGATTGAAGGGTGTTTTTTTATGAATGTTGTAATAGAAGCCGGACTTGAAGAAATGCATGCATATCTGGCGTCAAAGGGGCACCGGGTTTCTTTTGCAGGGTCTAAAGACATGATACCGGATGCGCTGGTTTTCCGTTCCCTGGGCGCGGCTGATGGAAGCGCGTTTTCTCAGAATGTCAATGAGAAAGGGCCGATTTTGCTTGTTTATGCAAGAAACATGACGCCGGAGTCAGTGGCCGAAGTTCTGGAAAAGAGATGTTATGGTGGCATTTTTTCAGATTTACCAATATTGTAATACAAAAAAACAAAATTTTATTCAAATTTTTTATTGAAGTTTCTGATAAAGTGATGTATAATGTTAAAGATAGAGTTATAAGAAAAAAGACAAAAAGAAGAGGCAAAAATAATGAACAGATTTGTGTATTTGGATAATAGTGCAACAACACCGGTTAAGCCAGAAGTTTTAGATGTGATGCTCCCTTATCTGCAGGAAGAATATGGAAATCCTTCTTCGATTTATAAAAAGGCAGCGGCCTCAGAGCAGGCGGTTACGTTAGCCCGTAGCCAAGTGGCAGAAGCTTTATCTGCTGACCCTACTGAAATCTTTTTCACGGCATGCGGTACTGAAGCAGATAACTGGGCTATTAAAGGGATTGCTTATGCCCATCAGAATAAAGGCAAACATATTATCACGTCTCAGATTGAACATCATGCCGTTCTGCATACCTTACAGTATCTTGAAAAGCAAGGTTTTTCTGTTACCTATCTGCCGGTTGATGCAGAAGGAAAAATCAGTCCTGAGAGTTTACAGAATGCCATCAGGGAGGATACCATTTTGGTCACCATTATGATGGCGAATAATGAAATCGGAACCATTCAGCCCATTCAGGAACTGGCGGCAATTGCCAGAGAACATAAAGTTCATTTCCATACCGATGCGGTTCAGGCTGTTGGTTCGATTCCGGTTGATGTAAAAGAACTGGGTGTTGATTTATTATCATTATCTGCTCATAAGTTCGGAGGCCCCAAAGGCGTTGGTGCTCTTTACATCAAGAAGGGCACAAAAATTGATACCTTTATGCATGGTGGCGCTCAGGAGAGAAATCGTCGCGCAGGAACAGAAAATGTTGCCGGAATTGCCGGCCTTGGCAAAGCCATTTCCCTTGCGACGAAAAACCTGGATGAAAAACGGGCGAGAATTGAAAAACTGCGCGAGAAACTGATTGAAGGTGTTCTCGCTACGATTCCTGATTCTCATGTGAACGGGTCTCGTACAGAGCGTTTACCGGGCAATACAAACTTCTGTTTCCGTTATATCGAAGGTGAAGCCTTGCTTTTACGGCTTGACGGAAAAGGCATTGCGGCTTCGAGCGGATCTGCCTGCACCAGCGGTTCATTGGATCCGTCCCACGTTCTCCTGGCGCTGGGGTTACCTCATGAGATTGCTCATGGTTCCCTCAGACTTTCTATCGGTGAGCAGAATACAGAGGAAGATATTGATTACGTTTTGGAAGTTTTACCGGGCATCGTGCAACTTCTTCGCATGATGTCACCGTTATATCCCGGAAATTAAGAAAGGAGTTTATCTATGTACAGTGAAAAGGTAATGGATCATTTTGAGAATCCCAGAAATGTGGGTGAATTAAAAGATGCAAATGCAGTTGGCCAAGTTGGTAATGCCAAATGCGGCGATATAATGAAAATTTACATGAAAATTGAAGACGGCGTTATTCAGGATTGCACCTTTAAGACCTTTGGTTGTGGCGCGGCAATTGCCACCAGTTCTATGGCGACTGAAATGGTAAAAGGTAAAACGTTGGAAGAGGCAAGAAAACTGACGAATGCGGCAGTTATGGAAGCGCTGGATGGTCTGCCGCCGGCGAAGGTTCATTGTTCTGTCCTGGCAGAAGAAGCAATCGAGGCAGCTATTGAAGATTATTATAAGCGGAATAATATGACTTTTGAACCCAAGAAAAAATGTTCAGGCTGTTGCGGAAGTTGCGATGCTCATCATGACTAAGACAAAATCCTTAGTTTATGGCGCTGTGGTTGCGGCGGTTTATGCGGCTTTAACCTTGGTGTTTTCTGCAATATCTTTTGGGCCGATTCAATTCCGCGTCTCAGAAGTTTTAACGGTCTTACCTATATTTTTACCTTGTTCTATACCGGGGTTAACGATTGGTTGCATCGTTGTTAACCTGATCGGCGGGTACGGAATTTACGATATTGTTTTCGGTTCGCTTGCAACGCTTTTGGGTGCGCTTGGTACTTGGATTTTTCGAAAAAAGCCTGTTTTCGCCATGTTATCACCGGTTGTTTTTAATGGCTTGATTGTGGGTAGTATGTTATATTTTATTGTGCCTAATTCCGGTGCGTTGTTGTTTAATATCGGAACAGTTGCCTTTGGCGAAATGGTTATTTGCTTTGGGCTGGGGATGCCGTTGGTCCGCTTTCTAAAAAAGCATCCAGCGCTTCTTGGGAACTTATAATTTTTTGCATTTCCTTTCTCGTAACGAGATAGAGTGCAGCATGACTACGTTGGAATTTGTGAAGCAGGGCTGTTGCTTCGGGTGTAAGATTTTCTGCTATGAGAAAAACCGGGTCAAGCCAGACATGTGTTGACTGGCGGAGGAGTCCTTCAAGTTTTTCTGCTTTGACATTTTCAAGGTCAATCGTATAAAATTTTCTTGGATGTGCGGAATGGCGGGGGAGTAGTTTTTTTAAAAAGTTCAGTAAATCTTCTGCAAGTTCCAGTAATGCATATACCAGAAAAAATAGTATAATGGAATCTTTTATAATGAGAAAAAGCATGTGATTCACCTCGGTAATATCCTATGCTTTTCATGATAAAAGGTTACACAATGAATCGCCATATAATGGCAGAATGGAGAGTACATATGAACACACAAACAAAGCTGGACATCAAAAAAATTACGGTTTCTGCCTTGCTGACGGCACTGGCAATTGTGATCCCTCTTATGATGCCGATAAAAATAAAATTAGAACCGATATTTTCTGCCACACTTGCGGCTCATGTCCCCGGCATTCTGGCGATGTTTATCGGCCCCTTTGCCGTGGTGGGAACGGCTGTTGGCAGTGCGATTGGCTTCTTTCAGGTTTTAGGTCCCTGGGTGGCTGCGAGAGCTTTTATGCACCTTGTGTTTGGCTTGATTGGATGTCATCTGATTAAGAAAAACTATAATATCTTTTTTATCATTGTGGTTGCGGGCTTGATTCATGCGGCAAGTGAAATGCTGGTTGGTCTGACATCTCTTCCCTTTGTTCCGCTTCCGGAGGGTACATCAGCAGCAAGAAATATTTTGATGACGGTTGGTTTAGGTACCTTTATTCATCACTGCATTGATTTTGCAATTGTGATGGTCATTTATAAACCCTTACAGGCCGCAGGCGTTTTAAAGACAAAACTTACATATAAATCATTCATAGGAAAATAAATACAAAGGACTGTAGCGAGACACATTGCTACAGTCCTTTTTTTATCCTAATTCTGCACGGAGTTTCAGGAGAACCTTTTTTTCAATCCTTGAAATCTGAACTTGAGAAACGCCTAGTTCTTTGGCAACTTGCGTTTGCGTCTGATTCTGCAGATATCGCCGAATAATAAGAAGTTTTTCCCTGGAAGGTAAACCGTCAACGAGGTGTTGCAGTGTCAGTTTGTTGATGATTTTATCCTCACGACAGGGCGCAGGAACCAGTTCTTTCAATGAAAGCCCCTTTTCCCCGCGAGGCTCTTCCAGCGATTCGGGTGTTTGCGTGGCTGCGAGAGCAACGCTGAGGTCAGAAATATCCACAGAAAGCATTTTTGCAATGACAGAAATGGGTGCTTCACTTCCGGTTTCAATTCGTATTTTTTCTCGTACTTGCGCTGCATGATACGCCAGAGTTTTCATAGAGCGGCTGACTTTTATGGGGTTATCATCCCGTAGAAAACGACGTATTTCACCCATCATCATAGGAACGGCATAGGTTGAAAGTTTGACACCAAGCTCGGGATTGAAATTATTGATTGCTTTAAGGAGTCCGATGGAGGCAAGTTGAAACAAATCATCTTGCTCAATGCCGCGGTTTTTAAAGCGCGTTGTGACAGCATAGATTAATCCGATGTTTTCATTTACCAATTGTTCCTTTGCTGCCGGGTCTCCATTTTTACCGCGCATGATGAGTTCGTATGTAACCATGCGGGCCTCCTGATTAGCGATTAAATGCTTTTGTCAGCGTCACGATGGTTCCTTGACCGGGTGCAGAGTCAACCTCCATGGTGTCCATAAAGGTTTCCATAACAGTAAACCCCATGCCGGAACGCTCTGAATCGGGAGATTGGGTATAGAGCGGTTGCGTGGCAAGAGCAATGTCATCAATGCCGCAACCGGCATCTTCAATCTCGATCGTAACATGGTTGTGACGTAATTCGCAGCAAATGGTGACAATGCCTTCCGGATGACCGTAACCATGCACAATGGCATTGGTAACGGCTTCTGATACGGCCGTTTTAATATCGGCAAGTTCTTCCAGGGTTGGATCAAGTTGGCTGACAAAGGCCGCCACAGCGCTTCGGGCAAAAGCTTCGTTGGATGACTTACTTAAAAACTCAAGTTTCATTTTGTTTTCCATGTTTTATGCCTCCTTTATCATGCTTAAGGCTTCTTCGGTGTTGTTATATAGCTGAACGAGTTTAGTGAGCCCTGACATGAAAATCAGTTTTTCCATACGGCTGTTATTACAGACTAGCGCAACACGACCGCCCAATGAATGAATGAGTTTATACCGGCCAATGATCATACCTATTCCGGAACTATCCATAAAAGAAAGGGAAGAGAAGTCAAAAATCAGATTTCTGACATCCTTTTCTGTAATAGAACGCTCGATGATAGTTCGAATTTGCTCTGTGGTGTGATGATCCAGTTCGCCTTCTAAGGAAACGATTAAAGTTTTATGGGTCAGCTTCAGTTTAATTTGCATAACCCTTCCTCCTTTCAAAATGTAAAATTATTCCATTTCCATATATTCGTGATTTATGTTTCATTTCCTTTGGCAAAAAAGAAAAGGTTTTGTCGAAAACCAAAAAACTTTTCGACAAAACCTTTTTTATCTTTTGTTTGCTTGTTATTAATCTTTTAAAAGTGTCCGGTAGATGTGAATTAAAAATCCAAGACAGAGGCCGAAAGAGGCAAGTTCTGAAATGGGGAAAGCAAACCAGACATAATTCACATTTCCAAGTTTCGATAACAGAAATGCTGCCGGCAGAAGAACAACCAACTGTCTGGCAATGGAAACAAACATGCTGATGAGCCCGTTACCGATTGCCTGAAAGACGGAGGTGACGATGATACAGAAACCTGCCAACAAGAAGTTCAGACTGATAATCCGCAGCGCTGTGACGCCGATGGACATCATTGACTCAGACGCATCAAAAATAGCAAGTAACTGCTGGGGGAAGATTTGCATCACCAACATACCAAGGAACATCAAGGAAACAGCGTAGATGATACTGAGTTTGATAGTTTTTCTCATTCTGTCTTTTTTGTTGGCTCCCAGGTTGTAAGCGATAATAGGTACCATACCGTTATTTAAACCGAAGATGGGCATGAAGACAAAACTTTGCAGTTTGAAGTATACACCGAAGACAGCGGCGGCCGTTTCGGTAAATGCCATCAGAATCTGATTTAAACCGTATGTCATAACAGAAGCAATAGACTGCATGATGATAGAGGGGATACCCACATTGTAAATCTGCTTAATGGTATTGAAATTTGGCCGGAACCCTTTAATTTTTAACGAAATTTCCTTGTTAACCTTTAAATTTAAGAAAAGACCCATTAACATAGCGCAAAACTGACCCACAACTGTGGCAACTGCAGCACCGGCAACCTCCATGCGGGGGAAACCAAGAAGACCGAAAATTAAAATGGGGTCTAAAATAATATTGACAATTGCACCGGTTACCTGGGTGATCATGCTGTAAAAACTTTTTCCGGTAGACTGCAATAGCCGTTCAAAAATAACCTGACCGAAAATACCGAAGGAAAGAGTTGAAACAATGGTCAGATATGAGGTTCCGTAATCAATAATTGACGGAATTTCTGTTTGTGCCTGAAAGAACAGCCGGGAAGCAAAAAGCCCGAACAGTGCGAAGGCAACAGCACTAATCAAAAAGAGAAAAATACCATTGACTGCAGCGCGATTTACTTCTTTCAGATTCTTTTCTCCTAAGGAGCGGGAAAGCAATGCATTCACACCGACGCCGGTTCCCACCGCAACAGCAATCATTAAATTCTGGATAGGAAAGGCGAGAGAAACAGCCGTCAGAGCATCCTCACTGATGCGAGAAACGAAAATACTATCAACAATGTTGTATAAAGCCTGCACCAACATGGAAAGCATAATTGGCAGAGACATGGAAATCAGCAGGCGGTTAACCGGCATGGTTCCCATAATGTTTTCTTTTGGAGTGTGTTGTGTGTTTGTTACTTCTGTAGACATGTTATATCCTTTCGCATTTATATCCTTTGTTTTATCTTTTAAAAAAAGAATTCAAGACCTTGTCGACTGCATAGAACAGCGACAGAATATGACTGCGTTTCATCTGTTTCGCGGTTATAACGCATTTAACTTATTTATTGTATATGAATATGGTGTTTTTGTCAATTTATTTTGCTAAAATAGTTGACAGAGGGGCTTTTTAAGTTTATTATATATAATAAGGTGTAGAATATCCGTTCTATGTCCTTGATTGTAAAGTTGAACAGATGATTCATCTGGTTCCTGAAAGGATTGGTATTGTAAATGAAAGTGTCAAAAATGCTGCTTAAGACTCTCAGGGAGACCCCTGCAGAGGCAGAAACTGCCAGCCATCAGTTAATGCTGCGGTCCGGTATGATGAGAAAACTCGCTGCGGGTATTTATTCTTATCTGCCAACCGGTCTTCGTTCTCTGCATAAGGTTGAACAGATTATCCGTGAAGAAATGGATGCTTCCGGCGCACAGGAATTGCTCATGTCTGCGCTTTTGCCGGCTGAGTACTATCAGGAATCCGGTCGTTGGGATGTGTTTGGTCCGGAAATGTTCCGTTTAAAAGATCGGAATGATCGTGACTTCTGTTTAGGACCAACTCATGAGGAAATTTTTACGCAGACCGTTAAGAGTGAAGTGGCTTCCTATCGTCAGCTTCCTTTAACTTTATATCAGATTCAGACTAAATATCGTGATGAACGCCGTCCGCGTTTTGGGGTTATGCGTTCCAGAGAATTTATGATGAAGGATGCTTACAGTTTTGACCGTGACGAAGCAGGTCTGGATGCATCCTATCAGGCAATGTACCGTGCATATTGCAGAATCTTTGATCGTCTCGGTCTTGACTATATTGTGGTTGATGCAGATAGTGGTGCAATGGGTGGCTCCGGTTCCCAGGAATTTATGGTTAAATCTGATTCCGGCGAAGCTGTTGTTGCTTACTGTGATGCTTGTGGCTATGCTGCTAACGATGAAAAAGCGGAATGTGTTCCGGAAGCAATGCCGGAAGAAGCGCCCAAAGCCATGAACAAGATTTACACGCCTAATGTGGGCACCATTGAAGAATTAGTCGGCTTTTTAGGAACCGATAGCAAGCACTTTGCTAAAACGCTGATTTATGTTGCTAATGGTGAACCCATTGCGGTTATGGTTCGTGGTGACCGTGAAGTCAACGAAACAAAACTTGCCAATCTGTTAGGTATTAATGAACAGGATTTGGAAATGGCAGAAGCACCGGTTGTTATGGAAGTGACGAACGCTAAGGTTGGTTTTGCCGGCCCTGTGGGACTTTCTGTTCCGGTATATTGTGATCTGGAAATTGCTAAAATGTACAATTTCATTATTGGTGCTAACGAAACTGACTACCATTTCGAGAATGTAAACCTTTCCGACTTTACACCGACGAAGATCGCTGATTTACGTACCATTGTTGAAGGTGATGTATGTCCTCGCTGCGGACAGAAGATTCAGACTACCCGCGGCGTTGAAGTTGGTCATATTTTCAAACTGGGTACTAAATATACGGAAGCTCTTGACTGTACATACCTTGATGAAAACGGCAAGGCTCAAACGCCTATTATGGGTTGCTACGGTATTGGTGTAAACAGAACATTGGCGGCTGTTATAGAGCAGAACAACGACGAAAACGGTATCATCTGGCCGGTGAGTGCAGCGCCTTATCAGGTCATCGTTGTGCCTGTTAACTGTGAAAATGAAGCACAGGCAGCTTTGGCTGAATCTATTTACAAGAATCTGCAGAGTCAGGGCATTGAAGTTTTGATGGATGACAGAGCAGAGCGTCCCGGCGTTAAGTTCAAAGATGCCGATTTAATTGGTATTCCTGTCCGTATTACGGTTGGTAAAAAAGCGGCAGAGGGTCTTGTTGAGTTTAAACTCAGAAAAGAGCAGGACGTTCTGGAAATTTCTGCGGAGGATGCCGTTTCTAAAGCTTGTGAATTTATCAAAGAAGAACTTTCTTTTGAAAGGAAGGACATCTGATGAAGCGAACCTTGCTGATTTTCCTTGCGGTTCTTTGCATGCTTGTACCGGGATGCGCTAAAAAGCAACCGGCGCAGATGCCTGCTGAGCCTGCGTCAAGCGGTGCTGCTACCGGGCAACCTGCGGAAACAGTCCCTGAGGAAAACGAAGAAATCTCGGCTGCTTCTGCAGTTCAGACTCTTGCACCGTCAAGTAACAAAGAGGTTGCAACGGAAGAGACTGCCCCAAAAATTTTCTGGGCGATGGATGTAGCATATCATCTGCAGGATTGTCAGGTGATTTCTGGTGTTGATGCCAAAGAAATTCCTTGGTCAATGGTTCAGGAAATCGGTTTGCGTCAGTGTCCGGAGTGCAATCCCCCGCGTTATGAAAATTATATCGAATAAACAATTTTATACATGATAAAGAGGAGGTCGAGTGAAATGAGAAAAATACTTGCTGTTTGTTTAGTGTTTTTAGTTTGCTTGACCTCTGCTTGTACCGGTGGGCAACCAATTGAAGAAAATCCGGCACCTGCATATGAAAACACGACCGGAACACCCCGGAAAGGCGGAACATTGCGTCTGGCATTTACGGGGGCTGCTAATCTAAATCCGGTTTTGTCAGAAAATGTTCATAATCTCCAGATTTTCAAACTGATGTATGACGGATTGTTCCGACGGTCGTCAATTGATATTGTTGAACCGGTTTTGTGTCATAACTATACTGTTTCGCCGGATGGCTTAACCTATGAATTTTTTCTTGAGAACGGGGTAGGGTTCCATAACGGCGCACCGCTGACAGCTAAAGATGTGGAGGCAACTCTGCAAATGATTTTGTCAACGGAAAATTTATATCGTGGAAAACTGTCTGCAATTTCTTCCTACGAAAGCAGAGGCATGTCGTTTGTTGTCACCCTTGCGTATCCGGTGGTGAACTTTGCTGCTTTAATGGATTTTCCGGTTTTATCCCATGCTGACATTCCGGCAAACTACGATTTTGCAACGTATGTTCCTAACGGCACAGGTCGTTTCAAAGTGAACAGTTATAAAAAAAGTAAAGAACTGTATCTGTCTGTCAATGAAAATTACCATAAAGAGTTCAGACCCTATTTGTCGGATATTAAGATTTATCTTGTAAAGGATGCTCAGACGGCAATTTCCATGCTTGAAAATTTTCAGATTGATGCTCTGTCTTCAGACGCGTTGAATCTTTATGAGTATACGCCGAGGCGCAATCTGTCATATGCAACGTTCTCCAGCAGCAGATTGACTTTTGTTGGTTTGAATAATCAGAAGGCAGCCCTCTTGTCTGCAGCTACTCGGGTGGCTCTCAATGCGGCGCTGGATAAAAATGAGCTTGTAAGCAGTTGTAAAATTCCATATGCGGTTACAACAGATTTACCTCTGCCGACAGGATCTTTCTGGAATCATAACCGGGAATCTATATTGTTTGAAAAGTGGCAGATTGAGTCAATGCTGGTAGCAG
>JBGUTC010000020.1:0-2116 GCA_045132895.1 Clostridia bacterium | reverse complement strand
TTTCTTTAAAGGTCTTTAATTTTTCTTCAAAAGGAATGGTATCACGAACGGCGGGACCGTAAGCGTCTGCGCCTTCATGTACGTTCCAGGGTCCTACGGAATACTTAAATCTGCTCATTGTTATGTACCTCCAATATATTTTTTATTTAATTTCAATCCATTTTTGTTCTTTACTGCTCTCTAAAACGGCCTCAGTCAGTTTTACAACATAAGCTGCCTGCTCCAGAGTTGCAAAGGGTGCTTCGCCGGTCATACCATCAGCAATATACTGATAGAAGCTCCAGAAATTACCCTTAAAGGCATCGTTCCATCCTTCGGAATGACCTTTTGCCAATGCCGTAAATGCCTTACCCTCCGGCGTCATACCGTTGGGGTTTCTGATAATCAGACGGTTATCATCATCGCGCTGACCCATCCAGAGTTTTTCACACTCTTCCTGATGCCAACGGAAAGACGCTTTTGAACCATCAATTTCGAAGTTTAAGTCGCAACCATGTCCGGCGCAGAGCTCAGATGCATAATAAACACCTCTGGCACCTTTATCTGTCTTAAATAAAACAGCACCGTAATCTTCGTTCTTCACTTCCACTTCTTCAAACTCCGTGGGCACTTCACTGGTAAAGGTCAGATTCGCCTTGGTAGGCTTTTTACGGACGGGAATCACGGTTTCAACATCAGCCATCACCTTGGTAATTTTATGACCGGTAACAAACTGAACGGCATCCATCCAGTGAGAACCAATATCGGCAATACAGCAGGAGTTGCCCGCCAATTCCGGCTCTAAACGCCAACTATAGTCTGTGTCATACAGGAGCCAGTCCTGAATAAAGGAACCGGTAATAATCCGGACATCGCCGATTTCACCTTTCTCAATCCGGCGGCGCATTTCCAGCACCATAGGATTCATACGGTAGTTAAAGTTAACACCGGCAGCAACCTCAGGATGCTCTTTTTTAACGGCAATCAACTCTTCTGCTTCCGCATAAGTTGCACAAAGCGGCTTTTCAGAAAACAAGTGTTTTCCTGCCTTTAAAATCTTGCAGTTAATGTCATGATGCAGACGGTTGGGGGTGCAGTTATGAACCACGTCAACCTCAGGATCAGCAAGCAGTTCATCAATGCTCTTGTAGCACTTGGGGATGGCATAATACGCTGCCTTCTGCTCAGCCATTTCCTGATTGGCGTCAAACACGCCGTAAAGTTCACAAAGACCCAGTCTGTGAACGGCTTCAATGTGGCTTTCGCCGATATAACCTAAACCAATAATTGCGGTTTTCAGCTTTTTCATTGAAATCCTCCTTAGCCTCTGACGTACTTTAAGATGTCAGTTAAGGATTTTTCGTTATCGTAGGTCGGCCAGTATTCAAAACCAAAGTAACGGTCATAGCCTGCTTTTTCAGCAGCAGCGATAACAAACGGATAGTTGGTTTCGCCGTTATGCAGCTCGTGACGTCCGGGAACGCCTGCAGAATGGAAGTGACCGATGTAGTTAATATTTTCTGTAATCTGGTTAACCAGGTTACCTTCCATCAACTGCATATGATAGCAGTCATAGAGCAGTTTAATGTTGGGGGAGTTAACCGCTTTAACGATTTCAAAACCAACATAAGAGCTGTCTAAGTAGTAGCCTTTGTGGTCATACAGAGAGTTCAGCGCTTCCAGAACGATGGTTACGCCTTCTTTTTCAACGATTTCAGCCGTACGCTTTAAGTTTTCTAACAGAAGAACTTTCTGGCTGTCAGTCTTGCATTCCAGTTCACCGGACAGACCGATCATGGTTTTACAACCAATTGCTTTTGCAATTTCCAGAGATTTTTCAACGTTAGCCTTAACAACTTCCCAGGGGAAGTTCATGCGGTAGGTCCAAGCCTGATTCAGGCAGCAAGCAGCAACGGGAATTCCGGCCTGCGCTGCGGTTTCACCAATCTTCTCCGGGTCGATTTCGCCACCTGCCCAGGGATCCCAGAATTCAACTGCATCGCAGCCAAGTTCTTTTGCCTTTTTGATACGGTCATAAAAACAAAGATCTTCAAAAATCGGTTCGATACAAAGTGAAAATTTCATTTTTTCAATTTCCTTTCTTGTAACGTTTCAAATTAAAAAAGTGCGCCGGGCG
>JBGUTC010000019.1:0-14889 GCA_045132895.1 Clostridia bacterium | reverse complement strand
GACCGTCCTTGAAACTGACTTCCATAGAGTCACAAAAATCAAGTGCGAAATTCTTGAGATTAAAGAACCGGATGAAGACGAAAAAAATGACACCGATTAATCGGTGTCATTTTTTTTGTAAGCAATTCTGTAAGCCGAGTTCTGTATTGGATGATCATCTATCTAGACCGACTATTACTAGCCGGTTCAAGCCACCGCCAAGTATAAGCACGCCGGGCAAGCTCAGCCTATACGAGCCAATACGGTGTTGCTTCGGATGGGGTTTACAGAGCCACGACGTCTCCGCCGCGCTGGTGAGCTCTTACCTCACCTTTCCACCATCGCCGGAAAACCGGCAGTCTATTTCTGTTGCACTTTCCTTAGAGTCGCCTCCACCGGGAGTTACCCGGCACCCTGCCCTATGAAGCTCGGACTTTCCTCGTGGACTTATGTCCCCGCGATCATCTGGATTACTTACGATGATTAGTATAGCACAAGTCAAAAAACTTGTCAAGAATGCTCTTTTTCGCTCCTGATGATTTCGTTGGCTTTTAAAATGCCAATAACCGTTTTGGCATCTTCGATCTGATTGTTCATGATCATGTCCATCAACTCAGAAAGAGGGATTTTTTCCACCTGCAGAAATTCATCAGGATCAAGGTTCATGTCTCCGCCGGACAAATTCCGTGCTAAATAGATATGAATCAGTTCCTTGCAAAAACCGGGAGATACCATAAACGAACCAAGATAATCGTATTGCTCCGCCGTAAGACCGGTTTCTTCCTTAAGTTCTCTTTTTCCGCAATCAAAATGATTTTCTCCGGCATGATCCAGCTTACCCGCCGGAATTTCAAGAATCACCTTATCAAAAGGGCGGCGATACTGCCGCACCATATAAACATTTTCCTCATCATCCAAAGCAACAATGGCCACGCCACCCATATGCTCAACAATCTCACGGCTGGCTTCCTTGCCATTAGGAAGGCGGACAGTATCCCGCTTAACTGTAATAATCTTTCCTTCAAAAATCATTTCTGAACTGACTAACGTTTCATTCAGATTCATCTTCTTGTCCCCCTTCATGCAAAAGTTCTTCTATCATGTCCTTTTCTTTGTCTGAAAGTTCCGCCTTCAACAGAAGGTCAGGACGCTTCTTTGCCGTTCGTTTCACAGACTCCTCCCGACGCCATTTCCTGATATTCTCATGATGACCGGATAACAAAACCTCCGGCACTTGTCTGCCCATAAATTCTGGTGGTCTTGTGTACTGCGGATATTCAAGGAGCCCGTTATAAAGCGACTCTTCGCTAAACGCCTCCTCAGAAGGCAGAACTCCGGGAATCATCCTGGCAACTGCATCAATTACGGTCAGCGCCGGCAATTCTCCGCCCGTCAGGACATAATCACCGATAGACAGTTCCTCGTCCACAATTTCTTCCAGAACACGTTCGTCAACGCCCTCATAATGCCCGCAGAGAAAAACAAGGTGTTCCTCCTGAGACAGTTCCTTGGCAATATCTTGCGTCAAAACCCGTCCCTGAGGGGACATATAAATCACTCTTGGCTTCGTTGCCGCATTCTCCGTCACAGATTGATAGGCTCTGTAAATCGGACCCGGCTGCATGACCATGCCCATACCGCCACCATAGGGGGCATCATCAACACGGTTATGTTTATTTCCTGCAAAATCACGGATATCTGTACAGCGGATATCCAAAATTCCGGCAGCAACCGCCCGGCCGATAATACTCTCTTCCAGAACAGCCTCCATCATAGACGGAAACAGTGTCAGGCAATCAATACGCATATATCTCATCCTTTATGTAGAAATCAGTCATCCAAAAGGCCGTCAGGAATAATCAGCCGAATCAAACCTTCCGGGATGTTTACTTCCTGAATCAAGTGATTCAAAACGGGAAAATAGACCGGTTTCTCCCCTTTTCTTTTAATCTCATAAACATCATTGGCTCCGGTCTGGAAAACATCCGATATTGTTCCAAAAGGATGATCATCCACCAAAACGGTCAAGCCGATTAAATCCTTGATGTAATACCGTCCTTCAGGCAGATTTTCATCGCGCTCCACCAATAAAACCTTGCCGCGAAAGGTCTCTGCTTCTTTCATATCATCTATCCCTTTGAGTTTGATGATGGCACAGTTTTTATGAATCCGGACGGATTGAGCTTTTAAAGAGTATGTACTGCCATTTTCCTGAAAATAAAACTTATCATAATCAACCAAAGAATCGATACTGTCTGTCCATGGATTGAGTTTAATCTCACCGCGAATGCCATGAGTATTAACCACTTCGCCAATTTCAATCAGATTCATCTTCCATTCTCCTTTTTACAGTATAACGAAAGAGGACGGTTTACGCCGTCCTCTTAACTGTCTTATAAACAGCTTATGATACTGATTCTGTTATTACGTTCTGGTCTTCCTTCTTTTTCTTATACACAAGGCGGGGTTTTGCCTTTTCCGTAACGCAATCCGCTGTAATCACACACTTTGCCACATTATCTTCAGAGGGCAAAGAATACATGATATCCAGAAGGGATTCTTCCATAATGGAACGAAGACCACGGGCGCCGGTTTTTCTGTCCAATGCCTTCTTAGCAATGGCACGAACAGCTTCTTCCTCAACTTCCAACTTAACGCCATCCAGTTCGAAAAGCTTCTGATACTGTTTCAATAACGCGTTTTTAGGTTCACGAATGATATTAACCAGCGCTTCCTCGTCTAAAAGATCTAAGGTCGTAATCACCGGCAAACGGCCAATCAACTCAGGAATCAAGCCAAACTTCAGCAAATCCTGGGGTTCCAGGCGGGAAAGAAGTTTCCCGATATCCTGACTGTTCTTGGATAAAACCTCCGCACCAAAGCCAAGAGATTTAGTCCCTGTACGGCGCTCAATAATTTTCTCAATTCCCTCAAATGCACCACCGCAGATAAACAGAATATTAGTTGTATCAATCTGCAGAAATTCCTGGTGAGGATGCTTTCTGCCGCCTGTCGGGGGAACTGAAGCAACCGTACCTTCCAGAATTTTCAAAAGTGCCTGCTGAACGCCCTCACCGCTTACATCACGGGTAATAGAGGTATTTTCAGATTTTCGGGTTATTTTATCGATTTCGTCAATATAGATAATGCCTCTTTGTGCCTCTTCAATGGAACCGTCAGCTGCCTGAATCAACTTAAGTAAAATGTTTTCAACATCTTCACCGACATAACCAGCTTCCGTCAGCGTGGTTGCATCGGCAATGGCAAAAGGAACATTCAGGATTTTAGCAAGCGTCTGTGCCAACAGCGTTTTACCGGATCCGGTAGGTCCTAATAACAGAATATTAGATTTTTGAATATCAACGTCTCCGGTTTGTTGCTTGCTTTCAATACGCTTATAGTGGTTATACACTGCCACAGAAAGTGCTTTTTTTGCATTCTCCTGACCAATCACATATTGATCTAACCGTTCTTTGATATCTTTTGGCTTCGGCAAGCCGGAAAGGTTCACGTCCATATCTGAAAAATCAAAATTACTACCCATGTAACGGTTGCACATAGCAATACATTCATTACAGATATTAACATTTGGCCCTTTAAAGAGCTTCAGAACCTGACTCTCATTCAAGCCGCAAAAATTACAAAACGGCTCGCTCTTACTGCCTTTATTTGCCAAAATACGCACCTCACTTATTATTCACTATCTGGAAGTAATGACCTGATCAATAAGCCCATACTCCATTGCTTCCTGAGCGGTCATGAAGTTATCGCGCTCTGTGTCTCTTTCGATCACTTCCAGGGGCTTGCCCGTTCTTTCGCTCAGAATTTTATTCAAAGTTTCTTTAATTTTAATAATACGGTCAGCATGAATTTTAATATCTGTTGCCTGACCCTGCATACCGCCCAGTGGCTGGTGAATCATAATCTCGCTGTTCGGAAGCGCAAAACGCTTGCCGGGAGCACCTGCCGCTAACAGAAACGCACCCATGCTGGCTGCCATGCCCACGCAAATGGTCGACACATCGCATTTTATGTATTGCATTGTGTCATAAATTGCCATGCCGCTGGTAATGGAACCGCCGGGGCTGTTAATGTAGAACTGGATATCCTTATCGGGGTCTTCCCCTTCCAAGAATAACAACTGAGCCACAACCAGACTGGCTGTTACATCATTTACCTCTTCTGAAAGAAAGATAATACGATCTTTTAACAGTCTGGAAAAAATGTCATAAGAGCGTTCGCCACGATTGGTTTGCTCAACGACAACAGGTACTAAACTCATTTTTATTCCTCCGCATCCTTCTGCTCGGTCTTTTTAGTTGTAGTCTTCTTTGTCTTTGCAGGTGCCTTAGCTTCTGTCTTTGTGCCGGTTGACTTTGCCGTTGTAGACTTAGTCTTGGAAGCAGTAGACTTAGCTGCTGTTGATTTAGTAGAAGATTTTGTTGTGGTAGACTTGGCTGCAGTTGACTTTGTTGTAGTAGATTTAGTTGCCGCTTTAGCCTTGGACCATTTAGCGCTATCAACCAACATAGCAACAGCCATTTCCATCTTCATGTCTTCTTTGATGTTTTCGAAGTCCTGCTCACGCAGATTCTCTTTCAGCTTATCTGCTTCCATGTGGAAGGTTTCAGCCATTTCCTTAATCTTTTCGTCAACCATAGCATCCGTTACTTCAAAAGATTCAGCCTTAACGATAGCTTCCAGAATCAGATTTGCCTTTACCTGCTTTTCAGCATTGGGGCGCATCATAACTTTGAACTGTTCAATGTCGCTTCCCATAAAAGAAAGATACTGTTCAAAGGTCAGACCCTGCTGAGCCATACGCATGTTGTTTTCACGGATAATGCTTTCAACGCGGTTATCAATCATGCAATCCGGTACATCAATTTCTGTATCGTTGACCAGCTTGTCGATGACTGCATTTTCTTTTTCCTGCTTGGTTGTCTTTTCTGCTTCTGCAACCAGTTTTTCCCGAATATCAGCTTTTAATGCATCTAAAGTATCAAATTCGCTGACATCTTTTGCGAACTCATCATCCAGTTCGGGGAGTTCTTTATATTGTATGCTGTTAACCTTAACTTTGAACACTGCAGGCTTGCCCTTTAAATCTTCAGCATGATATTCTTCAGGGAAGGTTACATTAACATCGAATTCTTCACCGATGTTTTTGCCTACGATCTGTTCTTCAAAACCGGGGATGAACTGTCCGCTACCAATAGTCAGGTCATGGTTTTCACCTTTACCACCCGGGAATGCAACATCATCTACAAAACCTTCGAAGTTAATATTAGCAATATCGCCTTCTTTAACTGCGCGGTCCTCAACTGTTACCAAACGTGCATTACGTTCCTGCTTCTGAGCCAGTTCACGGTCAACATCGCTGTCTTCAACAGTATGTACAATTTCATCCAGTTTAATACCTTTGTATTCACCTAAAGCAACTTCCGGCTTAACGGTTACGGAAATAGCCATAACCAGATCTTTGCCGTTACCGATTTCTTTAACGTCCAGCTTCGGAACATCAACAGGCTCTAAAGCCAGTTCCTTAATAGCTGCTTCGTACTCAGCAGGGAAAACAAAATCGATTGCATCATCATAAAAAATTGCTTCACCATATGTCTTTTCAATCAGCTTTCTGGGAGCCTTTCCCTTTCTGAAGCCGGGCAGCGCAATATTTTTTACATTCTTTCTGAATGCACGATCCATTGCGTCAGCAAAAACATCTGCTTTCACAGTCATGGTGAAATCAACGGTGTTTTTTTCCTTTTTGTCTAATACACTACTCATCTTTCTTTCGTCCTCCTACTATTTCCTCATTTTTTGCTCTTTAAAGCCGAGGATGGCTGGTTATTGCAGCCACGTCCATATATTATAACATAATATAAACCTATTTTTCAATAGGAAAACATGAATAAATTATAAAAAATAGAATTTTTTTCTTTATTCATGTTAACCATATACACTTTACCAGCGTGCCTCTTCGCCAAAGCCGAAGGAAAATACAACTTCAAACTGATCAGACCGGGAAATATCCCGCGGCGTAACCAACCACCCCCGGTCAGAATCTATGTCAACACCCACGGCTTTATAGGCTTGCCAAACCAGGTGAGAACAGTGTGTTGCATCAACAAAAGGCATTTGGGATTTATCCTTTTTCAAAAGACCAACACCTAAACCGTAAGGAACCTGAACCAGTTTTTCTTTTGTGAAATCAACTGCTTTTTGAATGGTTTCCTCCTCTATCCGGGGTCTTATAATCAGCAACGTGGCATACGATGTCCAGGAGTCGATATCCGATATAACTGACGGCGAACCAAAGGTCATTCCTTCTGCAACCTTTTTGTTTTCACCGTCAACACAAATGGCTGCATGACCATGGCGGAAAAGCATGGTTTTAGTGGATTTGGTAAGCAAAATATCGCCATCTTCAAGGGGAGGTAATATCAACGCTCTGTGAAGACCGGACTCCTCCACTAAAAGTTCAGCCGTTGTTGTCGGAAAAAAAACAAAGCCTCTGCGGCACCCATATTTCATCTGAAGTTGTTCCTGAAATCTGACTAACTCAGATAGAAAGTCCTCCGTTCCCCGCAAGGCATCAACAGCCGGTTTTCCCAGCCCCGTTTGCCGAAAAATCAAGGCATAGTCTGACTCAGTAATGGTTTGCTTTTCTGCCAGAAAAGACAGATCCGTTCTTTCTGCAATAACCGGCTCGGCATCATGGCGCAGATCCGCTATTTCTCCAAAAATCAAGACCAGAATAACAGCAAGAACTGCAATGAAAAATTTTTTACACATACTTTCCGCCTCTGTTAAAACTCTTAGTGTTATTATTGTACTAAATCACCATTTAAAACGCAAGAAAAAAGAATAATTTTACGAAAAACATAAAAACTATTAACAAATCTTAATTCAGGAAGGAAAGCAAAAAAATGAAGTTACATGTTATGCGATTGATTATGGTATGCATGATTATCTCTGTTTTGTGTGCAGGGGCTTTATTTCAATACATGACTACAAACCGGGATAACCATACGAACGCCGTTATGGTAGCGGCATTTTTGAGATAAGGTGATTAAACATGACAAAACAGGAATATCAGGAATATATCAACCGGAAAACGACAAACTCCACCCTGGGAAAAGACGTTGTTTTGGCATTTATAATCGGAGGTATCATCTGCTGTATCGGGCAATTGATTTCAGACAGTTTAATCCGATGGGGTGCAGAAAAGGAAACGGCTGCGGCTTTGACCTCCATGATAATGATTTTTTCAGGTGCTCTTCTGACCGGCTTGGGACTATATGACAGAATTGCTAAATTTGCCGGTGCCGGAACCATCGTACCCATCACCGGCTTTGCAAACTCTGTTGTGTCCCCTGCTATGGAATTCAAAAGTGAAGGTCTTGTTCTTGGTCTTGCAGCAAAAATGTTCATTGTTGCCGGCCCGGTCATTGTCTACGGCATTCTGTCTTCTGTTATAGTCGGTGCCGTTTTCTATATTTTACTCCTTTTTTAGTTCTGTGCGGCACCTCCGGATGCATAAAATAAACAATGACACTTTATCTGAAAGGAGCAAAATCTTTTGGAACGACACTTTTTTTTGACAACCTACGGATGTCAGGGACGAGCAAGTTTTCTGGAAACTTCCACGCAGCATTACCATGATATCATCCGCTTAAGCGGATATCCCAGATCTTTTGCTGCCGGCATAATACGGGAATGTTATTCTATCGCCAAACAGGGGCATATAGAAATTGAGATTGTTCACAATGCATTGGACAATTCGCCGGAGGGAATCCTGTTTCCCGAACTGGGTACAGGAATCATCAATCTGCCACTCTATGAAATGCGATATGATATAGCATCCCTATTAAAAAACGAATCCCTTGCCCTCTGCAAAAAGTATTTTGAAAAAGCCACCGACTATTTTTTGCGGGCAAAAACAATACATGATGACTGGGAAAAAATCTATATTGAAAAAACAGATTTTAATACCTTAAACAGATTGGCCGATGACTCCGTTAACTTATTGATTGGCGAACAAAAAACCGACTATCAGGGGTCAATGAGGGATCGTTTTTTCGGAGCGGCCACCATAAACGGGTCAGTAGACTATATCGATGTGCTGACCGAAGGAACCAAACGATATCTGATCAAAGGGCGCCCCGGCACGGGAAAATCCACTTTCTTAAAGAAAATTGCTCAGGCCGCCTTTGATAACGGTTTTCACGTTGAGCGTTATCATTGCGCTTTCGATCCAAGCAGTCTGGATATGGTGATTGTCAGAGAGTTAAATATCTGTCTTTTTGACTCCACTGCTCCACACGAATATTTCCCTTCCAGGGAATCCGATGAAATTCTTGATTTTTACGAAGCTGCTGTTGACACCACTACAGATAACAATCACAAAAAAGAGCTGACAGAAATCAGTACGCTCTACAAAAAGAACATCAGCCACGCAATCGAACACCTGATTGCTGCCAACGAAGCATGCAAACAGGCTGAATCCGTCTACGAAAAGCAAATTAACAAGGATACCCTGATGCTTGTTCAAAAAAACATGATGAAACGTATTTTTCCCTAAAAAAATCCGGAGAGGAACAGCCTCTCCGGATTTTTATTTTTCCTCTTCAATCAAACGAAAGCGCGGGACGGTTTTCCCGTCAACCTCTACCTGCTCTTCCCACATGGAAGCAGGCCTTGCCCAAATGTCGCCCTCGCCATAAAGCGCCTGATAAATCACCATTTTTTCAAGGGTTTCAGAATGAGTTGCAATGCAAAGCAGTCGATAACGATGCCCTTTATAATGCTCATATATGCCTTGTATCACGATACGATTCCTCCTTTAAGCTGCCATCTGGCAGATTGTCTCATAAATTTCCTCCCAGGAAAAGACTCTGGTAATATCGTAAGACTTTTCATCAAACGCGGCATTATTCGGCTGATGAAAAAGAAGTTTTGCATAGTTCCCGTTTAAAAGGTTATGCACACCGTCATCAATCAAAACATCGCCCTGAATCAGCTGCTTATTGTGTGACACAATAATATTTTTATCTTTTAAAAACGGAAACAATTCCAAAAGCTTTGCCACTTTTGCATCACTGGTTTTATAATTTGTTGCCGTCACAATATAAAGATCATGTCCGTCCTCCAAAAGTTTTTGAAGGTAATACCCGCTGTTTTCAATCGGTGTTATCTGATCCCAGAACTCTTTGCGATGAATGGGCGCAAAGACTTCTTCCTCTGTCAGATCCGGATAAGCAGATAGCATATCCCAGGTTTTAATATCTTCCTTCTTAACGGTTTTATGATGCTTACGATTCAGCTCTTCAATCCAATGAAAGGACAATTCCTCAATGGTATCATCTGCATCACAGAGTATAATCAACTTTTTCATATCTCCTACCCCCTTATGGTAATTTAAATATACCAAAAGAAGTGGGTAAAAAAACGGACTTTCCTAAAAAAGTAGGGGTATTGTCAAAACAATAACCCCGAAAATTAAATTTCAGGAGATAAGCTCCTTTGTGATTGTTACAAATCCAGACAGGTTCTGAATTCAGCAAGATCCGTATCAATGACATAGCGAACCTGTGCAATCTTCCACTCCAGGTGCCAGCGGTCTGTCAGGTACTTCATACGGGGTTCAAAACCAAGACGAGAGTCTCGTTCAACAACAGGAATTGTATCCTGTGCATTGGCAATTTCTGCTTCCAGCAGCAGTTCCATTTCGTCATAGATTTGCTTTAAATCTTCTGCCGTAGAAGCAGAATGCATCCGACAAGTTAAAACATGCCACTTTTTCGCATTCAGTCCGGTCACAACATAATTCCGCAAAAAGTGTCCAAAGTTAACCAGTTCCTCCAGTTTTTCGTTTCGGTTTTTCGTTTCACATAAAGAGGAGAAACCCTCTTCCATATAAGAAAGCATGGTCTCAATCGATCGAATTTCCTCATGGATACGGATTCCCAACGGTGTCTGATGAGGCGAAAAATTGGGCTCGCTATGAGTATAATACCGGGGGAAGATATAGCGAGTAACCGGGTCCTGTGCATTATCTTTTGACGGCATCGGTATCGCATCAGATAAACAGAACGGATATGACGGACCAACGCGGAAAGCCCCATACTGATCAGCGTTTCCCGGCGTATAATACCGGTTTGCCTCACTGAAGCATTTTGTGGCGTGAAGAACTTTTTCGTAATTCTCTTCGCCATATTCAGAAATCAGAACAGATTTTAAAATCTCATCCATATCATCCCGGGGTTCAAAGAAACAATGCTTAGACAATTTACTGATGAAGGACCGATAAAAACCATAATGGTGGTTTTCCATTATCCCGCATAGTCCCCAATCTGCCTTTGCCTTGTGCATAGCTTCATAACGGCGCATCCACTGATGCGGCATGGGCTGATAAGGAATCATACCAAAATCCCAGGTCATACCGCCGGTATTGGTCATTGAATACAGTCGAATTCCCCGCTTTTTCGCCGCAATGGCTTCACTTGTAAAGTAAGTGCCGGGGCCGGGAATTGTCAGGGTATAGTCTGCACAGAAACTCTTCGCCTTTCCGATATCAATCATTTGAAACATTTCAAATGTTGCCATCAGAGTGATATCCGTCGGCAAGGATTCGATCAGCTTCACGCGGAGTTCCTCCGGGTGATATCCCCAGTTATAGGTCCAGAAAACAATATCAGCATCCGGACGTACATTCCGGATTGAATTTGCAACCATATTGAGCCAAACCGGGTAATCGCAACAGGGATACCAACCGGAAGCAGGCTGAACACTGGGAACGCCGGTATACTCGTTAACATGCGCTTCTGCTTCAACAATCACCGGATCGCTACTGGGAAAGCCCACAGACTCGCCAACCAGAATCACACCCTTAAGACCGGGGCACTGGCGGAACAGTTCGCCGTATAACCCATCATAATATGCTTCTGCTTCCGGTGCAACCGGGCTCATTTCACTGTGCATATAGCTATAAGCATACACATCTATACCGTATCGCGCAGCACGTGCAATCAAGTCATTAAAATCAAGATGCCCAAACGTGGTTTCGTTGGCTCCTTTAACAAAAAGTAAAATCGCATCTCTGCCCTCATGAGCAACACGAGCCAGATACTCGTCAGGATAGTCATCCAGATTGTAACCGGAATGAATCATCTGAGGGGAAAAGGCCGGTTTTTTATTGACGATGCCTTTGGTCAGAACAGGCGCCTTAGCAAAGGTCATTAAATCTTCTAAGTAATAGAGTGCCTGCGCTACTCCGCGATCATCATGACCATAAACGAAAATTCCGCATTCCGTTGTTTCAATCCTGAAGCCACGATATTCTTTAAACTCACCAAGGTCAACCCCTGCGTCTTCAGCAAGCATAACGGTAACAGATGCTTCTCCCTCAGTTACAACGGAAGCAGTCAGTCCCATTGACAGATTTAAATAATCAGCAAAATCTTCTGCTGCAACTTTTAAAACCTCTCCGGCAGTGTCTAATATTTTAATAACTACCGTTTCAGGTAACTGAAACTCATTCTCCTGAGGAAGACGGTTTCGATTCCGTACGCCAGTTTCATGTATCTGCAATAAACGCTGTTGAAATTCATATTTTTTCTCTGTTTTCAACGTTAACACGCCTCCTTGTATCTCGTATAACCCTATTATAGAAATCAAAAAAAGAAAAGTCAATAGACTTTTTTATGATTCATCGTCATTTTTTCAACTTTTATAAGAAAAAGGCACTCCTCTCAGGAAGTGCCTTTTTTCATTACCATTCGCAAGTTAAAATTCCGTCTGGTTGTCTTATAATTTTTGTGCCATAGGGCTTGCACATGTTAGCCAGATATTCCGCAATTTCAGGGTTATTGCTACGACGCGGCAATCCCTGTTCTGACCGGTTACCATCCATAGACATTTCAACCGGCATCAAAGTCATTTTGGTCAATTTTGTCCCTTCTGTTTCCCAGTAAGGAATCACAGAGCGGAACATACGCGGATCTGTCATCAGACCAACTGTAAAGTCCTTGGAACGTTTTTTCAGGAGTTCATGAACCGTTGAAGCGGAGGTCAGACCGTGCTTTGCAAAGAAGTCCTCCGGCGCAAGCTCAATGCTGTAAAGCTGCAGGACGAAATCACCAAGGGAATAGAAGATGGGGCAATCCTTATAAACTTCAATCGGACGCAATAAATGGGGACCGTGACCCACAATTGCATGAGCACCCATATCAATACAATGGTGCGCAAACTCCTGCAAAAACTCAGACGGATTCTCTTTCGCGTCGCCACTGAGTTCATGAGAATGGATGGAGATTATAATATAATCAGCCTGCAATTTAGCCTCATAAATTGCTCTTTCAACACGGGCAATATCCGCCGGATTAATTTCCATCACCACGCGGGGTTTTTCTCCCAGAGAAAATTTCAATTCGCCAAATTCTGCTTCTCCGTCTGCCAACTCCGCATAGTAACCCTCTTTACGGACAATTTCTCTTGACGCGTTAATATTCGTTTCTTTGGCAATTCGTTTGATGAACTCCAGATCTTCCTTCGGCAGTTCAACACGTTTTTCAATCCGCAAACCATTTATACCCGGTCTGCCTGCAACACGGGGAGACTGCTCACCTGCCATCATGGCAGGATCAAAGGTAGAATTAAGAGCAATCAGCGCTACACGGCCGTTCTTTGTTTCCAGGTACCGGGGCGCAGCGGCTTCTGCCAGATTTCTACCAACACCACTATGAACCAGACCACTTTTTGAAACAGCTTCTAATGTTTTTTCCAGGCCTCCATAAGAAAAATCCAAAACATGGTTATTATTAAAACTGGTCATATTAAAACCAAAGGGCTTAATGTCATCCAGAACTTCCGGATTGGTACGCAAATAGGTGCCGCCACTAAACTGTGAAGCGCAGGTATCGCCTTCGTAATTCAAAGTCGTTTCCAGATTAAAAAAACGCGCGTCACCCTGCTTGATAAACGGCGCCAACTCTTCAAAGCCGGCATATTCCGGGAAGATTCTTTGCTGAATAATCATGTCGCCCGCTGCTGTAAATTTCATGATGCAACCTCCTGATACAATAATCAAAACTACACGTTCATTATAAAACGTTTTAGAATAATTGTCAACATAAAAAAAGAGGTTTTTATGTTCCATAAAAACCTCTTTTCTTTTTACTTAAACGGCATATAACGATCGTCAACCGAAGGCGTGATTTTAATACCGAATTTCAAAAGATCTTTATAAAATTCGCTTTTTTCATAAACACCAAGTTCTTCCGGAGTCGGACCAACAAATTCTGCCTGTTTACCCTGAACGGATGCACCGTCTTCATCAATTGTTATAATAGCGTAAACACCATCAGAATATGGCTGCGACCATTTCACACATAAATATTCATCATCAATTTCCGGCGTAAAGCGGTTTAATGTTTCGAATTCTTCGCCTAACCACTGCATGGTAACAGAGTTAACTGCATAATACCAAACACCATCAATTTTTTTCGCATAATCCATATGCTCATGCCCATTGATGCAAAGTAATACCTTGTTGGGCGCATGATCAATAATATCTTTTACCTCAAAAACGTTTCTAACCCCCATAAAGCCTTCGTCTTCCGCATCCAGTTCACCAACCAGACGCTGATGCGAAAACAGGATGGAGGGATAGGGCGTCTTTGCCAAATCTTCTTTAAGCCAATTGACTTGTTCATCAGAAAGATATGGCATATTGGAGCCATCATTCAGCGCAAAATAGTTCGCATTTCCGTAAGGAACATCTTTGCCATCAATCCGCAAAAAGTTTGGATCTAATACGATAAAATGATAACCACAAGCATCAAAAGAATAGTAAGCTCCATTTTTTGATTTCCAATAGGAAAGGATTTCTTCTTTTGTACAGGAATCACAGTCGTGATTACCAATTACATGGTAAGACGGTTTTTCAAAGGCATTATACATCCGGAGTATCTCATGATTAATAGCATAATGCTCATCCGTACATAAAACTGTTTCACCCTTTGGATACACAAAATCGCCTAAATGGATAACAAAATCCACATCTGCTTTCCGGCAATCTTCCAGAAAGTTTGCGACATACTTTTCTGTATAAGGTGCCATCTGGGTATGCAAGTCACCCATAATACCAAATTTAACCTTCGCTTTTTCGCTCATGATAGACCTCTCTTTTCTGCTTATCGTCTGGGTTTTACTTCACTCATCATGGGAGTGCCGTTTTCCAAATAAGCACGGACTTCTTTAGCAAGTTGTTTACTCAAATAGCCACGCATGTCAATGGTGGGGCCACCCATATGCGGCATAATAAACGCACGATCCATAGTCTTTAAGGGTTCTAAGTGACCGGAAATCGGTGCTTCGATTGAATATACATCAACTGCTGCATAGATCTTTTCTTCCTGCAGCATCTCAATCATTGCAACTTCATCAACAACTGCACCACGGGCCGTATTCACAAAGACCGCATCCTGCTTCATTAAACGCAAAAGGTCTCTTGTAATAAATCCTTCTGTCTGCGGTGTCAGAGCTGTGTGAATGGAAACGACGTCGCAAGTTGAGAAAATTTCTTCAAGACTTGCTTTCTGGAAACCTTTTTCACGAGCCTCTTCCTCAGACATGGAACGGGAATAAACTAAAATATCATCCGTAAACGGTCTGATATATTCACAGAAATACTTTGCAATGGCACCGTAGCTGACAATACCCACTTTTTTACCGAACAAACCGCGGTTATACCACTCACTGGTGTACCAACCGGATTGTTTGATTTCTGTATAATACTGACCGATTTTACGAAGCGCGCAAATAGTATAACAGAGGCATGCTTCCGCTACGGACATAGCAAAATATTCATTGCCTGAAACCAGTTTTACATCGCTTTTAAGCAGCGCA
>JBGUTC010000018.1:0-9766 GCA_045132895.1 Clostridia bacterium | reverse complement strand
AAAAGGCAAGATCTGGATTAATATTTTTTGCAAAGTTTTCCGTTTCGGAACCAATCAGGCACATATCATGCTCAAAGTACTTTCCACCGGCTAGGTGACAAGGAATATGAAATCTGGCAGCATATAAAACGACTTGGATAGAGTTTGTGAAAACTGTTATGTTTTTATGTTCTGCGATATGGGGCAGAAGATGTAAACAGGTGGAGGAGCTATCAATAAAGACATTACTACTATCTTCCAGATATACAGCGGCTTTCTTGCATAACAGTTTTTTTTCACTATCTTGAGAAAAGCTTCGGACTGCAATGGGCTGGGTATTAATATCGTTCTCAATGGCCATGCCATAGTTACGTTTTAAAAGTCCTGCTTGTTCCATGGCTGTCAGGTCCCGACGTATAGTCATTTCGCTATAATGCAGAATTTCCGCCAATTTCCGTACTTGAATTGCTCCTTTTTCTCGTAAAAGATTCAGTATTTGTTTTTGTCTTTCGTTTAAGTCCATGGCGTCTCCTTGTGTTTGAGAAAATGTTTGTTTTTCAATCGATTGAACATTTCTTGAGTTCGTTTATGTTTTATTGTATAATGGTGTAAAATTTTTGTCAAGAGGAAGGATTGAAAAACATGGAACTTCTACAAAATACTTTGCTGATACAAGGGATAGGATGCATAGGTTTTTTAATGGGGGCAATCGCATTACAGTGCAATAAACACAGTCGAGTTCTTACCTTTAAAATGATTGACGAGGGCTTATTTGGTTTGCAGTATTTACTGTTGGGTGGGTATACCGGTGCAGTGTTGAATATCATCAGCGTTTTTAGAAATCTGATTTTTTCTTATTTGGGAAAGCGCGGAAAGGAGAAGGAACTAAAGCAAACGAGAATGGTTTTAGCTGTTTTATTTGCTTTGTTAGGTTTGGTCTCTTGGGAAGGTGCGATCAGTATCTTGATTATATTGGCAAAGGTTATATCAACGCTTGCCTACGGCACAACTCATTTAACAAAATTACGCATCATGATGTGTATGACATCTATCTGTTGGATTTGTTACAACATGAGCGTTGGCTCAATCATGGGTGGAATCAGTGACACAATTAACCTTTTGTCTGCAGTGGTTGGTCTTATTCGATATGATCTTATAAAAAAAGCGCATTAAAAATAACGATATTCTTTGCGCTTGGCAAACAGGAAGATAAGGGCGAAAGCGACAGCACTGACTTCTGCTATGACGATGGAAAGCCAAATACCATCAATTTTAAAAATCATTGGTAACAGAATAACGGCAGCAATCTGGCAGATCAGCGTGCGGAAAAAGGAGATGAGTGCTGACGTCAAACCGTCGTTTAAAGCTGTGAAAAAGCCGGATGCAAATATAGCATAACCCATAAACAGGAACGAAAAGGCATAAATCCTGAATGCACGAACAGTCAGTTTGAACAAATCAGCGTCATAGCCAACAAAAATTTTGGACATAATGGGTGCCAACAGCTGGGAGGCAAGGAGCATCGCTACAGAGAGAATCCCGATAATGACCAGGCTCCTTTTGAACAGATTTTGTAATTCTTTCTCGTTTTCTGCACCAAAGTGATAACTGAAAACAGGCGCTGTACCAATAATGTAGCAAATAAAAGCGGCACAGAAAATCATGCTGACGTACATTAAAACGCCGTAGGCCGCAACGCCGTTTTCGCCGGCGTAATGAATGAGCTGGATGTTATAGAGCATCCCCACCAAGGACATAGACACGTTGGACATGAGTTCAGAAGAACCGTTGGTGCAGGCTTTCAAAAAAGCTTTTCCGTAGAAGTGGGTTTTCGAGAACCGTAATAGACTGTTATTTGGCATGGAAAAATAGAGAATCGGGACAATGCCGCCAATGAATTGAGCAATGGCGGTAGCGATGGCAGCACCTTTTAGTCCAAAGTCAAAAACTGCGACAAAAAGGGCATCCAGTACCATGTTTGTGATGCCGGAAATCAGCGTGGTTACAAGGCCGAGTTTTGGCTTTTCTGCTGTAACAAAAAAACTTTGAAAAGCCATTTGCAGAATATAAAACGGTAAAGTCAGAAGAATGATTCTGCCGTAGAGAACACAATTGTCGAGCAGCATACCCTCAGCGCCTAAAAAAGACGCAATAGGGCGAATCAAGATGATGCTAAGCCAGCAGACAACAAAGCCGATAGCGGCATCAACATAAATCAGCATGGAAAAATACTGATTTGCTTTTTTATGATCTCCTTCCCCCAAGGTGCGGGCAACCAATGCGCTGCCGCCGGTTCCCAACATAAAGCCGATGGTAGACAAAATCATCAGAACGGGCATAATAAAATTGACGGCAGCAAAGGAAGTTTTTCCGGCAAAATTGGATACGAAAAAACCATCAACAATGCCGTAAATGGATGATACAATCATCATAATGACAGAGGGTAGTGTAAACCGCAGAAGTTTTCTGTATGTAAAATGATCTGATAATTTGATGTTCATGCCAATCTCCTTCATTCGCAAAACTACTACTATTGTAAAGGAAATATCTGCCGTTGTCAATGAATATTATTCACGAAAAAAAGAGGAGCCCAAGGCTCCTCTTCGTTGACGGCCTGGTGCCGACAGAGTGGTTTTAGGAGGTCTTTTTTTTGAAAGATTTACAATCCGTACACTGGCTTTCAGCAGGGTTCATTTCATGAGTGCCTACCGTAATAGAATCCAGTGTGCAATATTGCTCACTGCAATCGTTATAGGTGCACTGCTGAACCGTACATTTAATGGTTTGTTTTCCTGCATTCATCAAGATGACTCCTTTCTTTGGGACCGTTTTGCCCCTTTTAGCAATACTCTTTTCTTCGTGCCTGAATCTATTTTGTTCTGAATTTTTTTAATTTATACGCCGTTTTTTGAAATTTTTTGAAGAGCAAAAGCGGCATAGTCAAGTTCCTTTTTTTGTGTGAAATAGCCCAGGCTGAAGCGTATGCATCCGGTTTCTAACGTGCCCAAAGATTCGTGCGCCAGAGGAGCGCAGTGGAGACCTGCCCGGACGGCAATGTTATAAGAACGACTTAAAACATCGGCAACCGCCATGGCGTCCAACTCGCCAAGATTCAAAGCAAAAACCCCGGCAGAATGACCGTTTCCGTAGAGCGTTAGCCCGGGAATGTTCCGGAGTTTTTCTTCGAAAAATCTTGAAAGTTCCTGCTTATGGCTGTTGATTGCTGTCAGCCCTTCCCGGTTGATAAAATCAATGGCAGCCCCCAGACCGGCAATGGCGGGGACGTTTAAAGTGCCGCTTTCCAACCGGTCGGGCATTTCCTCGGGTTGGTAAAGCAGTTCTGATTGACTGCCTGTTCCACCCTCGGTCAGCGGCTTGAGGATCAGGCCTTTTCGGACATAGAGCCCGCCGGTTCCCTGTGGGCCGTAGAGTGATTTATGACCGGGAAATGCCAATAAATCGACACAGTTAACGTCAATGGGCAATAGGCCGGCGCTTTGTGCGGCGTCCACCAGAAACAGTGTGCCGGGGCGGCGTACTAATTTTCCAATGGACTCTATGTCGTAGCTGTTTCCGCAGACGTTAGAGGCGTGGGTGCAAATGACTAAACGGGTGTTAGGCATCATGGCGTTCAAAAAATCCCGGGGGGTTAAGTTGCCGTTTCTGTCGGCAGGAACAATGGTATAATGAATGACGCCTCGCCGCTTGAGTTCGGCAAGTGCTCTCATGACAGAATTGTGCTCCATGGAACTGACAACGACGTGGTCTCCCGACCTCAGAACACCCTTGATGGCGGCGTTTAAGGCCGTGGTTGTGTTTGGAAAAAAAGCCAGTTGTTCAGGTTGGGGACAGGAGAAAAACGCGCTTAGCTTTTCCCGGGATTCGTAGACCAGTTCGCCGGCGCGAAGGGACAGCTGGTGACCGCCTCTTCCCGGATTGGCACTGTGAAAAACCATCGCATCGTAAACCGCCCGATAGACTTCCGGCGGTTTTTTGTATGAGGTTGCGGCATAGTCCAGATATATCATAATAATCTACCTTTCTTTTTTCTATATTTTATGCAGAAAAAGAAAGACCTGTTCTGGTCATTTTCTGTAGATGGCATGCATATACTGTATTGAGTCTGAAAAGAGAAAGGAGAAAAAGCCTTGTTTGATAAACAGATGTTTAAACAACTGGAAAAATTAATGGGGCAGATGACCCCTGCTCAGAAAGAGAAAATTGAAAGTTTTTTAAAGGATGAAGAAAGCCTGAAAAAGGCCATATCAAATATTGATCCGAAAAAAGCAAAACAAGCTGTCGAGAATTTTCGTATAGAGGGTTTTGAGGGCAAAGATTTAGGCAAAATGGCGGAAGAACTGACAAAAAACCCGGAAGTTCTTCAAAAAAAAGGCCCGTTTTCTCAGAAGGATTGATAGTCATGAGCGAAGAAAACAACAAACTACTGGAAAACATTATGGGCGCTTTGGGAGAGAATCCCTCAGAGACGCTCAGCCAGATGCTCTCTGCACTTTCGGGAAAAACAGATGAACAGCCGGCGGATCATCAGGAAGAGGATGGCTTTGGGGGAATTGATTTTGAGTTGCTGATGAAAATGCAGACGCTGATGAGTCAACTGGGGCAGGACAAACAAGATGAGCGTAGTGCATTACTTTCGGCAATTCGCCCGTTTTTGTCTGAGGAACGAAGACCTCAGATTGATCAAGCCATGAAACTTCTGAAACTGTCTCAGCTGGCAAAGACTGCTCAGGACATGAACCTGTTTAAAAACCTGCTGTAACGTAAGATGTGAAAGGACGTGGTTGCCATTGAAATGAAGTATTATAACCCCAGTAACAATTTCAAAGCCCCGATTCCCCGGGAGCCAAAGCCCTATAAGCCACCGGTCCCCAGGGCGGAGGTGATTTTTCCGCATCCGCCGGAAGCGGAGGAGCAGGAAAGGACTTTTCCGGAGGAACCTATAAAAAATGGAGCCGTGCAGACGTCTAAGAAGTTTCAATTGTCTCAGGATGATCTGGTCATTTTAGGTGTTATGTTTCTTTTGATTTTAAATTCCTGTGATGATTATTTGCTTCTGGCTGTTTTGGGATATTTGTTTTTATCCGGTCAAAAGGAAAGACCGTAGCATAACTTGTGTTATGTTGCGGTTTTTTTTGTGCGCCAAAAAGAAAAAACACTGCAGTATTTCCCATTATCCTGCCTTGTTTGTCTTGACAAAGTAAGACTAAAAATGATATACTATTTGTATTGAACTGACGGAGTTTTGAGTATGTCGAGATTTTTTATTGATAAAAGTCAAATCGTAGAGAAACGTGGCATTATTACCGGCCCGGATGTGAATCATATTGCCCGTGTTTTAAGGATGGGGCAGGGTGATTCTCTTCTTTTGTGCGACGGTGAGGGTTACGATTATGAAACCCGGATTGTGTCCATTTCAAAGGATGAAATTGAGGTTGAGGTTTTGTCTTCCGCGCCTTGTGGCAATGAGCCTGAAGTACAGGTAACGTTATTTCAGGGGTTACCCAAACAAGGAAAAATGGAATGGATTATTGAAAAATGCACGGAGCTGGGTATTTCTACTATTGTGCCGGTACAGATGGCGCGTAGTGTGGTGAAACTTTCCAGGGAGCAGGCAGAGAAAAAACTGGAACGTTGGCAGAAAACAGCACGGGAAGCAGCAAAACAATGCGGCAGAGGCAGAGTCCCCCGGGTTTTAATGCCGGTGACATTGAAGGAACTGCGTAAGGAAGATTTACCTGAATTTTTGCTCTTGCCTTATGAGGCAGAGCGTTCCTCTTCTGTAAAAAATGCCCTGCAAAGTCAGAAAGCGAAAACCGCAGGGATTTTTATTGGTCCGGAGGGTGGTTTTGAGCCGGAAGAAGCGGAACTTCTTCAGTCTTTGGGCGCCCATTGTGTGACCCTTGGCCCCCGGATTTTGCGAACAGAAACCGCAGGACTGACGGCGTTATCTGTTCTTTTGTATGAGTGGGACGAAATGCAGTGTTAACAAAGCGCCGCTTCTGCGGTGATGAATAAAGTAGGAGAGTGGTCGTTATGACAAAAGAAAGAAAAGAACAACTTTCAAATCGCTTGGTTCTGAATTTTGGAATCTTGCTTTTAGCCGGTTTAGTGCTTCTGTATGTGAATACAGCTCTAAGAAACGGTGGAACTGCCAGAAATCTGGCCTATCTGTTTATCCTGATTGTAGGGATTGTTGGCGCTGCTTTAGCTGTGTTCCTGTTTATCTGGGGTAAAAAGAAGAACCCGAAGGCTTTGAATTACAGTGCAGTTGGTCTGGGCCTTTTTGTTGGTTGTGCTATGTTGTATATTTCTAAGCTGAATGTAATCCCCAGCTACAACAATGTTCTCGCCGTTAAAGTAACCTATATTGCTATGGCTGTTTACTTTGTTGTGATGGCTATCATCACCAGCATCCAGCTTCGTAAGCCGCTGGTAAAAGATGAAAGCAAGAAGATTGTTCACGTTAAAAAAAGAAAGTAATGTTTTCTGACTAAAGATAAAGGAGAAAGATAAAATGTTTTCAATTGATGATGTTAAAAAAGCGGATCCTCAAATTGCAGAAGTGATCATGCAGGAAATCAACAGACAGAATCAGAACATCGAGCTGATTGCATCTGAGAACTTTGTTTCCCCTGCTGTTATGGCTGCAATGGGTTCTCCGCTGACCAATAAATATGCTGAAGGTTACCCCGGCAAGCGTTATTACGGTGGTTGCCACGTTGTTGACGTTGCTGAAAATCTTGCTATTGAACGCGCTAAAAAGTTATTTGGTGCTGAACATGCTAATGTTCAGGCTCATTCCGGTGCACAGGCAAACCTGGCTGTGTTCTTTGCAGCACTGCAGCCCGGTGATACTGTTTTAGGTATGAACCTGTCTCATGGCGGTCACTTAAGTCACGGTAGCCCGGTTAACATTTCCGGTAAGTACTTTAACATCATTCCTTACGGTGTAACAGAAGATACCAATACCATCGACTACGAAGAAGTCAGAAGATTGGCAAAAGAGCATAAGCCTAAGCTGATTCTGGCCGGCGCCAGCGCATACCCCAGAAAGATTGACTTTGAAAAATTTGCTGAAATTGCGAAAGAAGTTGGCGCATATTTCATGGTTGATATGGCGCACATTGCCGGTCTGGTTGCAGCAGGTCTTCATCCCA
Source organism: Clostridia bacterium (assembly GCA_045132895.1). GTDB lineage: Bacteria > Bacillota > Clostridia > UBA1381 > UBA9506 > UMGS755. The sequence continues at coordinate 2,609 of JBGUTC010000018.1, read as the reverse complement.
ATCCGGTTCCCTATGCAGACTTCGTTACGACCACAACCCATAAGACCCTGCGTGGTCCCAGAGGCGGTTTGATTCTCTGCAAAGAAGAACATGCAAAACTGATCAACAAAGCAATCTTCCCCGGTATTCAGGGCGGTCCTTTAATGCATGTTATTGCTGCAAAGGCAGTTTGCTTTGAAGAAGCACTTTCTGATGACTTTAAAGCATATCAGCAGCAGGTTGTGAAAAATGCCGCAACCCTGGCTAAAGGTCTGATGGATGAAGGCGTGAAACTGGTTTCCGGCGGTACAGATAACCACTTGATGCTGGCTGACCTGACCAATCTGGGTGTTACCGGTAAGGAAGCAGAAGCAATGCTTGACGAGGTGCATATTACCGTTAATAAGAATACCATTCCTTTTGAGACCCAGAGCCCCTTTATTACAAGCGGTATCAGAATCGGAACACCTGCATCTACCAGCCGTGGCATGAACGAAGAGGACATGAAGGAAATTGCAAAACTGATTTACATGACTCTGACAGACTTTGAAAATAAGAAAGCAGAAGTTAATGATCGTGTTGCAGCTCTTTGCTCCAAATATCCTTTATACAGATAAAAAGTAAATTTAAAAGGCCTCTACATTGTAGAGGCCTTTTTTTTATTATTTAAATAAAAGCCGAAACCAGAAAATCAATGATACTGCTACCAAAAATCATAATGAGACCGGCGGTAATAACCCCCAGGACAATGGATGGAAAAGCGGTTTTTAAACGCACATCCATAAGTGCTGCCAAAAGAGCACCGGTCCAGGCACCTGTGCCGGGAAGCGGGATTCCTACAAAAATGAAGAGCCCCCAGGCTTCATACTTTTTGACCTTATGTGAATTCTTCCTGACTTTTTCCTCCAGCCAATTTCCGATAGGGCGAAGTAATTTCGTTTTTAAAAAGAAATTGACAATGGGACGGGCGCAGAAGATGATAAATGGCACAGGCAGAATATTTCCGATTACCGCAAGCACAAACAGTGTCCAGGGATTCATATTCAGAAAGACGCCTAAGGGAATGGCGCCTCGCAGTTCAATGATGGGGAGCATGGACACCAGGAATATCAGCAACTCGTTGGAGCTTCCAAAGCTTTGAAAAAAGTCGATAATAGCCTCTGTCATAGACGTCCTCCTTACAGTTTCACGATTTCAATGCCATTAACAGCGTCTGAAACCAATTTATCAATGTCTAAATGTTGCTCTGAGTCAAGGATACGCTCCAGTTTTGGCTTTGTATTGGGGTGTTTCGGTGTGAAAATCGTGCAACAATCTTCATAAGGAAGAATAGATGTTTCAAATGTCCCGATTTGACGGGCAATGGTAACAATTTCTTCTTTATCCATGCCGATAACCGGGCGGAATACCGGAATGGTGGTAACGTTGTCAGTAACAGCAAGTGCTTCTACAGTCTGACTGGCAACCTGTCCGATGCTTTCGCCGGTAACCAAAGCCTTTGCACCGGTGTTTTTGGCAACCTGCTCTGCAATCCGCATCATCAGTCGACGCATAATGATGGTCAACTGCTCAGCAGGACAATGCTCTTTAATGGCAAGCTGTGCTTCAGTAAACGGAACCACATGTACATCTAATCGAGGGCTGTATTCAGCCAGAATTTTGCCTAAGGTCAGGACTTTGTCCTTTGCGCGCTCACCGGTATAGGGATAAGAGAAAAAGTGAACAGCATTCAATTTAACACCACGTTTTGCGGTCATGTAGCCGGCAACAGGGCTGTCAATGCCGCCGGAAAGAAGCAGGGTGGCTTTGGAATTGGAACCAACGGGCATGCCGCCGGCACCCTTAACGCGTCCGCAATATGTGTAAGCATATTCGTCACGGACTTCTACCATAACAGTCTCTTCCGGATGGTTCACATCAACCGTTAAATGGGGGAAGCAATCGTGGAGATACCCCCCGACTTCACGGCAGATTTCCGGAGAGGTCATGGGGAATTTCTTATCTGCGCGCTTTGCTTCCACTTTAAAAGTGGAAACGCCTTGCAGAATGGGCGCTAATACTTCAGCGGCACCTTTCTTGATTCCCTCGATTTCTTTGGGAAGAACATAGGCGCGGGTTAGTGAGGTGATTCCGAAAACCTTTGTCAATCGGCGAATGATTTCGTCGATTGTTGCGGGATCCTCCGGCTCAACGTATACTGTTGCTTGTGCCCGATGAACCGTTCCTTTAAAATCTTTCGGCAGAGCATCTTTGATATTCTTGACAAGAGCATCTTCAAAGATGGGACGGTTCAGACCTTTTAAAATAATTTCTCCATATTTAATCAAAACGAGCTGTTTCACGTAACTTCCTCCATTATTTTTTTACTTCATACACAATGCGCTGGCTTTCCGGATGGGGAGCACGGTCTGCATATCCGTCGTATTTTGCAACAAGGGTCAGACCTGCGTTGGAAAGAGCCGATTTCAATTCTTCTTCTGTATAAACCCGTTGGGTGTGTACTTCGTCAATCCGTCGATAGAGTCCTGAATCTTCCTTGCAGAAGAAAGTCAGGTACAAATCGCAGAGACGGGAACCGGGATCATAATCGTTTTCCCAACAATAGAAAATATCCTCGGTTTCATAGGTGT
>JBGUTC010000017.1:0-10985 GCA_045132895.1 Clostridia bacterium | reverse complement strand
TAATCTTTGTTTGACCTTAGCAGCCTTACCGACTCTATCTCTTAAATAGAACAGTCTGGCTCTTCTAACCTTACCCAGTCTAACAACCTCAATCTTAGCGATTTTGGGAGAGTTTACGGGGAAAGTTCTCTCTACGCCGATACCGTAGGAAATACGTCTGACGGTGAAGGTCTGCTGAATTCCGCCATTCTGAACCTTAATGATGGTTCCTTCGAAAACCTGAATTCTTTCTCTGTTACCTTCTTTTACCTTAACGTGAACCTTAACGGTGCTACCGATTTCCAGTGCCGGCAGGTCAGTTCTGATCTGATCCTGTGTTAATGCTTTAATTGCGTCCATTTGTTTGCCTCCTCTCTGTGCTAAACGTTCATACCTGAGCGAGCAGGCAGCGGACCGTCCCTTTTTCTTGCACATTCGCCTTATAATTATAATATAATTTTCCTGAAATTTCAAGCATTTTTTTACAGTTTCTTAAAATACAATCAAAAGGATGTATGTTGTTATTCCCCTTGAGCCTGGCGGAGTTGTTCTACAACCTTATCAAGCTGCTCCATACTATCTCCCATGCCCTGCCAATCCTGATTTTTCGCTGATTCTTTCAGGCGGTCATACTGTCCCAGAAGATTGCTGATAACGGCTTCTAAATCAGCAAATTCTTCCTCTGTAGGCGCCATATTCTCCGAAGGAGGCACGGCCTCAGGCTCTGTTACATGATGACTTTGCGCAAACACAGAGCGAAGGGCGCCTTCAAGAGTCGTTTCCATAGAAACCGCATCTCCGTACGCCACAACAATTCGCTTTAGTTCCGGCAAGGATGCATTGTTCTGAGACGTAATATAAATAGGCTCAACATATAAAAGAGAATTTCTATAGGGAACTACCAACAGATTACCACGAATAACGCTGGAGCCACCTTGTCCCCAAAGAGTCATTTCTCTTGAAATATCAGGATCATTATCAATCCGGTTCTCAATCTGAAGCGGACCATAGACTGTCTCGTTTTTTGGGAACCGGTAAAGCATCAGTTCACCGTAATGTTCCGGCGCGTTCCGTTGTACCAGAAGACCGACCATGTTATGCTTGCCCTGCACCACAAAAGGCAACATCAGAACCATTTCGCTCTGCCCGTCAACCTCCATGATGTTATAATAAGGCTCCATGGGAATCTCGTTATCCTGATATTTTTCGTTGGCAATATCCCAGACATCCGCCCGGTCATAGAATTGACCGGCATCTTTCACATGATACCGTTCATAAACCTGAGCCTGTAACGTAAATAAATATTCCGGCACACGGACATGGCTGGCGATTTCTTCCGGCATCTTCCCCTCTGTAAACAAACCGGGATACATGTTTCGATATGCTCTTGCCAACGGATCACTATCATCTATCAGGTAGAATAAAACGGTGCCATCATAGGCATTCACCGTGACCATAACAGAATTCCGGACATAGTTCACATTGGCATAGGGCTGTGAATAGGGATAGTTTGCTGAGGTGGTATAGGCATTTAACACCCAATAGAGTTGTCCGTTATCAGCCACAACCAGATAAGGGTCTCCGTCATAAGACAAAAAGGGTGCAACACGTTTAACGCGTTCAACCACATTCCGGTTAATCAGAATCCTGCTGTCCGCATCGACATTGCCGGACAGAAGCATCTTATAATCCTGATAGCGCCAGGAAAACATCAGACGTTTAAAAAATCCAAGGGAAATACCACTATCGCCATCATAGGTAAACTGAATATCTTCCAGGCCCTCAGAATAGTCAAGTTCATGATTATTCCCGCCTACAATCACGTAATCATTTGTCAGCTCGCCATAATAAATTCTCGGCTGTGTAATCGCCGGCATGCCACAGGAGGATTCGGGGGGAATATCCCGAATTAAAAATTCCGGCTGTCCTTCCGTTGTCACACGGTTGACGGGACTTGCTACTGCACCAAATCCGTGGGTATAACGGAAGACGCGATTGGCATAAGACTGGGCTGATGCATCCAGATTCTCTTTGTTTAACTCCCGGGCTGCTAAAAAGACCACATTTTGCTCGCCGTCAAGTTCATAGGGAACTGCATCAACTCCGTTAAATGTATAATACTTGCGCAAAAATTGCAACTGATTATATGCTGTCAACGTAGAGCCATAGTCCGCAATACGGGTACCTGCCATCCATGTGTCATCCTCGGCGATTGTGCTCTGACTCAGGTCATACCGGGGATAAAACTCCACTTCTGAAACATCAGAAAGATCAAAACCATGTCTGGTGGCTTCCATATTATAGGCAATATAGGGCGTTTGCAGATTTCGTTCATTGGGGCTGACCACAAAAGAATCAACCGCAACAGAAGCCAGGGTGATCAAAACGAAAACAACCGGAACGATGCCCAATGCACACAGAGAAAACAGATATTTCCGACGATATAAAAAGAACAAAATCAGAAAAACCGTCAACAGGATAACAGCCGGTGCAAAACGGTAGTATTGCCGCCAGACTCCCGCTTCCACATAGCCGGCGCCAAAAATATCATTCTGAGACCCAAAGGAGGAATACATGATATTCTCTGCCGAGAACGTATATGTCATCATAGAAAGCAGAAAATAAAGAATGGCTAAAACGACCACGTGAGTCAATGCGCCTTTTTCGCTCAGAATCACTTCTTTCAGACTTCTGTGCCCCCGCTTAACGAAAACAAAAAAGTAAACAGCTGCTGAAAGCAATAAAAGAGTCAGCAAAAGACTTTTGCCGCCGCTGACAAGACTGATTAAAAAGGGACGGCTGAAAATGTAATACCCGATATCCTTAGAAAAAAGAGGATCCGTAATACCGAAACTTTCGCCGTAAACTGCCATTAACAGTTTTTGATACAACAGTCCGCCAGCATACCGGGCAAAAAACAGAGAAAGCAGAAAACTTAAAAGAAAATACGGCCATTTCTTTTTTAGAAAAGCTACATCAAACTGCTTTTCTACCACAAGATGTTTTAAAACAAAAAGGTTCACACTTAAAAAAACAAAGGTAATTAAAAACCATGTGCCCTGGGTCAGGATGCGGCTGAACAAATTCTTCCAGAACACAATCGTAAAATTCTCGCCAATTTCCTGAATCTGCCAATATTCCATCAGAAAATCATACGCGCCGCTGACGACAACCGCCCCCAGCAGGATAACCACTAAAACAACCAGCCATTTTTTCATTTTCCCCTGATTGTGCTTTGTAAAAATATCTTTGTAATTCTGGTTTCCGCCACCAAACCCACCAAAATCGTTAAAAGAATGATTCATAGTCCTGTTCCTTTCTTAGAAAAATAAGCCGGAACACTCCGGCTTATTCAGTCGACTTATTCATTTGCAGGAAATAATGCTTCGGCAAACGCCTGAGGCTCAAAGGGACGTAAGTCATCGATTTGTTCACCGACACCAATGAACTTCACGCCGATACCCTGTTCTCTTGAAAGCGGCAAAATCACGCCACCCTTTGCCGTTCCGTCCAGTTTGGTCAGGATAACGCCCGTAATCCCTGCCGCCTGAGAAAATTCTCTGGTCTGCACGAGGGCATTCTGACCGGTTGAGGCATCCAGAACCAATAATGTTTCACAACTGCCTCCGCCCGTCTCCCTTTCCACAACGCGCGCTGTCTTCTTTAATTCTTCCATTAAGTTCTTTTTATTATGCAAACGGCCTGCCGTATCACAGATAACGATGTCAGCGCCTCGCGCTTTTGCTGCCTGAATACTGTCAAACACAACGGCTGAGGGGTCTGCCCCTTCCTGATGCTTAACAAGGTCTACGCCGGCACGTTCCGCCCAGATTTCCAGCTGGTCAATTGCCGCCGCACGGAAAGTATCCGCCGCTGCTAAAACAACCTTCTTTCCCTGACTTTTGTAATAATGCGCCAGTTTACCAATAGAAGTTGTTTTACCCACACCGTTGACGCCAATCACCATAATAACAGAAGGTGTTGAATCCAAGTGTAATTCCGTATCCTGAGAAGATAAGATTTCTTCTACAATTTCTCTGAGCAGCGCCTTAATTTCTATGACTTCTTTTGCGCCATTGGCTTTTGCTTTGTCTTTCAGTGTGTTAATGATATATGCAGAGGTCTCTGCACCAATATCAGACATAATCAAAGCCTCTTCCAGTTCTTCATATAAATCTTCGTCAATTTTTCCTAAAGAAAATAAGACGGCATCAACCTTATCGGAAATGGCTGAACGTGTTTTACCCAGACTCTCTTTTAAACGGCTGAAAAAGCCTTTTTTCTCCTTGGGTTCTTCTCTCTCTTCTACCAAAACAGATTCCTCTGAATCGTTTTTCCCTTCAGAAGCAGACTCCTCTGCAACCGGCTCTTCAGCAACCGGTTCTTCTGCAATTGGTTCTTCCGCAAGGGATGGCTCCTCCGCGACGGTCTCCTCTTCAGAAGCTGCTTCCAGTTCCTGACCGACGGCCTTGACAGCATCTTCTAAAATCTGCTCAAGCTCGGGCCCCTGCTTTTTCTTTCTAAAAAATTTTTCAAACATGTTACTCATCTCCACCGCACAGTAATGGGTCTTTATGCTTCTTCCAGAGCCTCGTCTTTCTTTTCGCGAACCATCAGACTCATCACGGCATTTCTTGCATTTTTTCCTTCAAATAAAACACCATAGGCCTGCTCAACAATGGGCATTTCCACATTCATCTTCTTAGCCAACTTGTAGGCTGCCATTGTGGTATAAAAACCCTCAACGACCATTTTAACTTCTTTGACTGCCTCTTCAGGCGTTTTGCCCTGACCGATTAAAATACCGGCACGGCGATTGCGGGAATGCATACTGGTACAGGTTACAATCAAGTCACCCATACCGGAAAGTCCCAAGAACGTTAAGGGGTCAGCACCCATCGAAACACCTAAACGGGTAATTTCTGCCATACCTCTTGTCATAAGCGCCGCCTTGGCATTATCTCCAAGACCCAGACCATCGCTAATACCGGCACAAAGAGCAATGACGTTCTTCAGCGCGCCTCCCAATTCAACACCAACCATATCCTGGCTGGTATAAACACGAAAGGTATCCCGCATAAAGACAGATTGCAGCATTTCCGAAACAGACATATCCTCACAGGCTACCACATTGGTAGTCGGCAATTGTCTGCCAACTTCTTCTGCATGGGACGGACCGGACATAACCGCAACAGTTGCCTGAGGAATAGCCTCTTTCACGACTACCGACAACCGTTTCTGTGTTTCCTGCTCCAGACCCTTGGAGGCATTGACGACAACAGTTCCCGGCGCCACATAAGGCGACAATGCTTTGGCTGTTGCATGAATTGCAGAAGACGGTGTCACCATTACGATAATCTCTGCATGATTTGCCGCTTCTTCCAGGGAAGCCGTATATTGAATGGTGTCCGGCAGAAAAACGCCGGGTAAAAACTGTTTATTTTCTTTTTCTTCAGAAAGAGAAAGAGACTCCTCCTTCAAGTAAGACCAAAGGACAACCCGGTGGCCGTTCCGTGCCAAAAGCGAAGCAATGGCTGTACCCCAACCACCGGAGCCGATGACTGCAATACGTTTCATGTTACATCTACTCCTTTTTCTGGCCTAATTTAGACTCTGTTCCGGTGCACAAACGTTGAATATTGCCTCTGTGTCTGTAAATAGCCAGACTCGCCATAGCAAGAGACAGCGCAATGTAAAACGGCGTTGTCATCAGGTTAAACACCGGAATATTCAGTAAAATAACAAACAAAGGATATACCGTTGCACTGATAATGGATGCCAGCGAAACATACCGGCTAATGGTCACAATCAGCAGAAAAACAATAATGAGCAGTATGGCAATCCGCCAATCCAGCACCATAATAACGCCCCAGGAGGATAAAATACCTTTGCCGCCTTTAAACTTAAAATAAAGGGGAAAGTTATGTCCTAAAATAGCGCCAAAACCGGCAAGATACTGGGCATAGTGTATCACGTTGCTTCCTGCAGGGTATAAAATACCGGCAGCATAGCGCGCTAATACAACAGAAACAATCGCTTTCAGCAAATCAAACACAAAAACGAAAACTGCCGCTTTTTTGCCAAACACGCGCAACGTATTCGTCATGCCCGCATTTTTACTGCCCGAATTCCGGATGTCGGACCCCTTGAAAAATCCAAAAATAATCGATGCATTCAGGCTACCTAATAAGTAACCGCCTAAAAGACATGCCAGTAAAAAAATAATCCACATCTTCTTCACCTCAAAAGAAAACACAATGATAAAACAACCGTTTACTCAGAATCGCCCCGTTCACGGAGAATGAACCTGACAGGCGTACCCTCCAGACCAAAAACACCACGAATCTGATTTTCCAGATAACGAATATAGGAAAAATGAGCCAATTCTCTGTTGTTCACAAACAAAACAAAGGTAGGCGGTGCCGTTGACGCCTGGGTAATATAATAAATTTTCAGGCGCTTACCCTTATCAGAGGGCGGCTGCACACGCATGGTTGCTTCATTCAATACATCATTAAGAGCACCGGTACGAATCCGCATGGTATTCTGTTCCCGGACAAAAATCACCAGTTCAAACAGTCTGTCAAGACGCTGACCGGTCATGGCAGAAATAAACACCACCGGCGCGTATAACATAAACGAAAGACCTTCGGCAACCTTTTTACGGAACTGCTCCATCGTCTTTCCGTCTTTTTCAACCAAATCCCATTTATTTACCGCAATAACACAGGCTTTTCCCTGTTCATGAGCATATCCGGCAATTTTCGTATCCTGTTCGGTTACACCTTCCTGGGCATCAATCATAATAACGCAGACATCTGCCCGGTCAACCGCACCTAACGAACGGATGACACTATAATGCTCAACCCCTTCTTCTACCTTACTGCGCTTGCGCATACCGGCCGTATCAATGAAGGTATAGTCTCTGCCGTTCCGGGTTACTCTGGCATCAATGGCATCACGGGTCGTACCGGCAATATTGCTGACAATCACGCGGTCCTCACCCAGAATTTTGTTAATCAAAGACGATTTACCTACGTTAGGTTTACCAACCAGTGCAACCTTTAAGGTATCGTCTTCCTTGTCTTCAGCTTCCGATCTGTCCGGGAACAGCGCAACCACTTCGTCAAGCAAATCGCCCACGCCCAGACCGTGAATAGAGGAAACCGGTAACGGATCTCCAAGACCAAGGTTATAAAATTCATATAGTTCCAGAGGCGGATTGCCGATGTTATCCACTTTATTGACAACCAAAAGAACCGGTTTTCCGGATTTCTGCAACATCGCCGCAACATCCTGATCCGCTGCAACCATGCCGTCATGAACACAAGTCATCAGCAGCAAAACATCCGCCTGTGAAATAGCAAGTTCTGCCTGGCGACGCATGTTGGAAACAATGACATCGTCACCGGATTCAATACCACCGGTGTCAATCATTAAAAACTCACGGCCATTCCATTCCGCTTCCATGTAAATACGGTCACGGGTAACACCCGGCGTATCATCCACAATGGAGACTCTGGAGCCTACAATCTTATTAAACAATGTTGATTTGCCCACATTGGGTCTGCCTACAATGGCAACAACAGGTTTCATCTCATAATGCACTCCTTTCGGCATTATTCATCAAAAATAGTATATTCCGAACGTATGGTACTATGCTCCTCTACGCACTCTTTGTATCCAATCAGTTTTTTCAAGAACTGAAAACCATCATTCTGACACGCCTCAACCATAGCGCCCAGTTCTGTTTCAAGTTCCTCCAGAGTAACATCATCCAAAAAAATCGGTTCATCTGCTTTTAGCATAGAAGACGTAATCAACAGACGGTCAAAAGTTTTTCCCTTAAGAGTTCGGATTAAATCCCGTCCGCCTAAAAGGCCGGCTACCGTTACGCCGCCGCCAAACAACTGATTTTCAACTGCCACAACTTCCACATCCAGTTCCGGATATTGCTCCCGGGCCAGTCTTACCAGTTTTTCTATAAAAGGATACGCCAACGTGCCGGTTGCGATAACCGTTTTCCCGCAAAAAACAAACGAAGGTTTTTCCTCAAGAGCTTCCCTGAATTCCATTTCCAGACTGGCTTCCATGCCCACGCCATTTTCAATCTGCGGAAAATCCTCATAGGCTTCCGCCGGCGGAACAGGCAACTCTGCCAGTAAATAGAATTCATCACTCAAGTAGACAAAGCGCGACCCGAATTCCTGTAAAAACTGTTCCTGCAAGGCTTCAACCTGCGCAACGACGCGGATGGCGTCCGTTTTGGTAAAAGCTTCCAGAGGATACAGCCCCTCTCTGTAGCAGGTCAAACCCACGGGCACAACCGATACACTGACGGCCTGCGGATGAAACCGCGCCAAATCCAGAAGGCTCTGGGTCAGTTTTTCCCCATCGTTAAGACCCTTGCAGAGAACAATCTGCATATTCATGGAAATCCCGCCATCATAGAGCATCTGAATATATTTCATCAATCTGTCTGCATGACGGTTTTTCAGCATCTTTTTCCGGAGATTCATATCTGTTGTATGAACCGAAATATTCACCGGAGAGACACGATATTCAATTAACCGCTCAACATCTTTCGGCAACATATTGGTCATCGTCACATAATTGCCGTATAAAAACGATAAGCGGGAATCATCATCTTTAAAATAGAGTGTTTCCCTCATATTGGGAGGCAATTGGTCGATAAAGCAAAAAACGCAGCGGTTTGAACAACTCTTAGCCGGGTCAAACAACATATTCTGAAAACTGATGCCCAAATCTTCCAGTTCTTCATTTTCCACTTCAAATTCAACCATTTCGCCGCTTTTTTTTTGCACCAGAAGAATAACCTCTGGTGCAGCGGATAAAAACTGATAATCCAGAAAGTCGGCAATTCTTCTGCCGTTAATCCGGCAGATCACATCACCGGGCTCTATGCCCAGTTCTTCTGCAATACTGCCCGGCATAATACGAAAGACCTCAGCGTGATACTGCAAGTCAAACACCTCCAAAGTCCTGTCAATGGCCAACAAAACGTTTTCCGACGATTACAAAAATAGAGAAGACGAACCGCCTTCTCTATTTGTAAGCAAAATCGAATTATTCAGCCTTGGCGATAACTTCCTTGCCTTTATAGTATCCGCAGGCTTTGCAGACTCTGTGGGGCATAATAAATTCGCCGCAGCGGGGGCAAGCGATGATGCCCGGAATCGCCAGCTTCCAATTAGCTCTTCTCTGATCACGTTTTGCTTTTGAGGTTCTTCTCTTCGGTACTGCCATTTGCTACACCTCCTATTGAAATAGGCTATGGGTTTTACCCAAATACCATAATTTACATAATTTATTTACTTTAACAGGTCAGCAAGACCTGCAAGTCTCGGATCAATATCGTCCTTTTCACAGGAACAAACTGTTTCGTTCAAGTCCGCACCGCACATGGGACACAAGCCCTTGCAATCCGGCTTACATAAATATTTCGTTCCCAGACCCAGCAGAATGTTGGGCCAAACGACCTCACTTAAATCTACTTCGTTACCGGAAAACGGAACAACCGCATCCCGATCGGTTACCTCCGCTTCACTGTGAGCCAAAGTCTCCGTAACCGGAACACAAAACCGCTGATTCACGATTTTCATGCACCTGGCACAAGGAACGGTAAAAGTACCCTCTGCTTCTCCGGAAAGTTCCAACACGCCGCCAATATTCTCCAGCATACCGGAAAACTGAACTGCATCGCAGAACTGAACTTCCAAATCCTGAAAATCTGCCGGCAAAGCCAGAGTTCCCTGAACCGGAACGCGCGCGCCGTCGGTTTTTAAAATTGTCTGAACATCAAAAATCACAGCACCCACTCCCCTAATTATTGATTATAACGAAAATTTCCTCTGTTGTCAACCTTTTTTTCACTTTTTAAAGAACATTTCTGTAAAAAATATTTCTTCTTTTTGGAGCCATTCTTCTCCCTCTGCCGTGATTTTTGCTGTTTTTTTCAGCGAAATTGACAAAAACTTTTCCTATTAATGTCCAAATCGCTGAAAGATTCTAAATCCCTTGACATAATATGGTACTTATGTTACAATAAAATGGAAAATTCTACTAAAGGAGGAATGGTCGTGATCGCCAAGGCAGATATCCAACGCGTAAGAAATCTTTTGGCCGAAAATGAAGGTAAGCGCATCCGCCTTTCAGCAAAACGCGGTAGAAACCGGGAAGTCATCCGCCACGGAGTAATCAAAGAAACCTATGCTTCTATTTTTCTGGTTTCATTAGATAGCGTTTCCGATTTTGCCACAACGGAACGAATCATCTCTTTCAGTTATTCTGATATCTTAATTAAATCCATCGAGATTACCGTTCTGGATTCAAAACTCGTCATAGCATAATAAAACTGACATTTTTGTTTGTTTTTATTATGCTTTTTTTACGCCTTTTTCAGGCAGAAAGAGAATAAAATTGTATCATCTCAGCCAAAGTAAATGCAAATGCAAAAAATTTTGATTTTTTTGCAAAAAAAACTTTACAAACCCCTTTTTTTGTGCTAAAATACTCTTTGTTCCAACAGCCGGGCTTTGGGTGACACCTCAAAAAACGGACCCTTTGCTCAGCGTTCGGAGAATTTTTTAATTTTAGGAGGATTTAAAATGAGACCCGAAAGAAAACAGGAAATTATTGAACAGTACAGAATTCACGAGACCGATACCGGTTCTCCCGAAGTGCAGATCGCTATTTTAACTGAGCGCATCAACCACTTAAACGAACATCTTAAAATGTTCAAGAAGGACCATCATTCCAGACGCGGCCTGTTAAAAATGGTTGGTCAGCGCAGAGGTCTGTTAAACTACCTGACAAAAGTAGATATTGAAAGATACCGTGCAATTGTTGAAAAGTTAGGTCTGAGAAAATAATTGTATGTAACCTTACCGGCAGGTTCCTGCCGGTAAGGCCAAAGGGTGCCACGTTACTGCCTTCGCGCTGACGTGGTATTTTTTTTGCCAAATTTCGATTTGGGCTTTGCTTTT
>JBGUTC010000016.1:0-4215 GCA_045132895.1 Clostridia bacterium | reverse complement strand
ATATTTAATTTTACCATAATTAAGTATAATATAAATGTCGGCTTTTGTCTATACTTTTATTATAAAAAATTTAAAAAGGACGTAAAAGAATGAGTTCTCAAAAAAGAAAAGGAAAGCAGACTATATTTTTTGAACACCCGCCGGTGATAGCAGGCACCGGTACCGTTGCGGGAAAAAAAGAATCAGAAGGACCGATAGGTTCTTATTTTGATGTTGTTGCAGAAGATAATGTTTTGGGGCAGAAAACATGGGAACAAGCAGAAAGCGCTTTCGCGCGGCAGGCAGTGCGGCAGGCTGTTAAGAACAGCGGTGTTACAATTGAGCAGATTCAGTACCTGTTTGGTGGAGATTTGCTGAATCAATGTACCGGAACGAGTTACGGTGTACGTGAATTCGGCATCCCGTTTATTGGCCTTTACGGTGCTTGTTCCACTATGGGGCTGGGGCTTTCCATGGCAGCGAGTTTTGTTGATGGGGGTTATGCAGAAACTTGCGCAGCAGTGACATCCAGTCACTTCTGCAGTGCCGAAAAACAGTTCCGCTTTCCTCTGGAATATGGCGGTCAGCGCCCGCCCAGTTCCCAGTGGACTGTTACGGGTGCAGCCTGTGCAGTTGTGTCAGGGCATGGAGAGGGTCCGGCTGTTGAATGTGTTACTCATGGAAAAATTGTAGATATGGGTATTACAGATGCCAACAATATGGGTGCGGCTATGGCGCCTGCCGCTGTAGATACACTGTTTACCCATTTTCAGGATACAGGACGCGCACCGGAGACTTACGACCTGATTGTAAGCGGTGATTTAGGATTGATTGGAAAAGAAGTTGTTCTTGACCTGCTTAAACAGAAAGGCATTGACCTTGGTGAGAGATATAATGACTGCGGAACAATCATTTTTGAAGGCAAAACGCAGGATACCCATGCTGGAGGAAGCGGTTGTGCCTGTGCCGGCCTGACCTTTTGCGGTTATATTTATCGTTTAATGAAAGAAAAACAACTGAATCATGTTTTATTTATGGCAACGGGGGCACTGCAAAGTACGCTAGCTGTGCAACAGGGAGAAAGCATGCCGGGGATTGCCCATGCTGTCAGTATCAGAAATTATTGAGCCAGCAAAATGTCTGCAATGGCTTCACCCACAAGTTTTCCGGAAAGTTCGGCTTCTTTCTGTGTGTTGACTCCCGTTCCAACCTCAATAATCATAGAACCTTTTGTTGCGTGTTGATTGAAACGCTCTGTCCGGATATTAATAGAACGGCAGAGTCCGGGTGTTGTCGTTTGTAACCGATTCTGAATCTGAACGGCAAAAGCCAGATTATGTGTCCATTTCGGATGATATAACCCCATGGAATCTGTGCCGATAACAAACATAATTTGTGCAGCTTTTTGTCCGTTTTTTGTTATACAAGTGGGTTTGGTCAGTGTGCCGTCATCCCGCTTGATATAGTCGCGGTGAATGTCTAATACGACCTCTAAAGTGGGGTATCGTGTCAGGTTATCTTCAATGACTTTCAAGGCTTTTTTGTAGGATTGATTGTAGGAAGGGTTATCATTTTCCGTTGTGTCATGTATGACGCCAATACCGGCTTTTTCCAGTGATTTTTTTATGGCAGTACCAACGCTGACCACATTGCGATCAGGGTCTGTGCTTCTTGCATCCGGGCTGTCTGCGTAAGCCTCTGAGGTATGTGTGTGGACGATCAGCACTCTGGGAGCGCCATCCTGAGGATAAAATCCTAATGACTGTTGTAAAAGTGCGTTTGCATCAACAGCGACACCGGGTGTATTAATAAATTGGATGCCGGAGGTTGAGAGATCTGTTTCCAGAATGTTGTCCGTTATAATCGGTTCATTTTGTTGTGTAACAGAATTTTTTATTGTTTTTGTAATGCCGCCGTATCTGGCGGCATACTTTTTTTTCATAGCTTCAGAGGCTTTGATGGAAAGAAGAGAATTTTCCAGGATATCGTAGGCAGAAAACCGGAATTGAATTTCCTTTTCTGTATGAAAGGCAGGAACGGAATTTGAAATAGCAGAGATCCAGAATCCGGATGGTATTTTCGAAAGGGGAAGAGACATAAACCGAGTGGTTATTATAAAGAGAACTGTTGTGAAAACCAAAGGTAGAAAAAAAGTGTTTAAAACCTGGTTGTGACTACATAAATGACGATTTTTCTTTTGCATGGTATCACGTCCCTTCAAAATATTGATACTATTATATTCGCCTTTTTTACTATTTATGACAGTACCCGTAAAAATCTTGAAGAAAGGCGCCTTAGGCTTGACGGGAAGAGGGTTTTGTAGTACAATATTCAGAGAGGGTGATACTTTGAAACGGAACACTTTTTTTGAAGAAAAACTGAAAACGCTTTTAGGGGATTGCCCTTTTTTTGACCATGCAGTATGCTATGATGTTTTGGCGTCAACAAATGATACGGCAAAAGAGCTGGCAGCGTCCGGACTGGGGGAAGGAACCGTTATTTTGGCTGAATCCCAGACTATGGGACGAGGGAGAATGGGACGTAGTTTTTTTTCTCCGCAAGGAAGCGGCCTTTACATGAGCGTGATTCTTCGTCCTGCGGGCAAAGTGTCGGACCCAGGTCTTCTGACGGCCTGTGCAGCGGTTGCTGTCTATCAGGCGATTTTAGATATGTTTGACATTTCCGTTTCGATTAAGTGGGTGAATGATTTATATGCCGGCGGGAAGAAACTTTGTGGTATTTTGGCAGAAGGACATCTCGCCTTGCGGCCGGAGGATACATATATTGTGTTGGGCATTGGCTTGAATCTGGCGCCGCCCGGCGGCGGTTATCCGGAGGAACTACAGGATATTGCGACATCCATTTCAGAGATAACGGGAACGAACCGGCTTCCGGATTTGACAGAAATTTGCGCTTCTGTTGTAAGACGTTGGGGTGAACTTTATGAGAAGTTACCCGATTCTCGATTTCTGGATATCTATCGGTCGGCTTCTTGTGTTTTAGGTAATGAGATTACCTATGTGAAAGAAGGAAAAAAGTTTTTGGGTAAAGCGGTTTCCATTGATGATCAGGCAAGACTTGTTGTTTTGTCTGAAAAGGGAGAAACGCAAGTCTTAGAAAGTGGAGAAGTGAACTTTGTTCGCCCGGTCTTGTTATAGCGGGAGATCAATATATATAAACGCTGTTGAAAGGATTGACAGAGAATGAAACCCATGAGAAATATTTTAATTTTAGTACTGATTATTGCGTTGTTGGGAGGCGGACTGTATTTCGTTATGCAGTATGAGCCGAAAACGGAGAATGACATTCCGGACCTTCCGGATACGATTACGATTTTTAAGGTTGAAAAAAATAGTATTGAATCTGTTACAGTCAGAAACACGACAGAAGAATATACCTTATCCAAGCAAAACGGCACATGGGTTGTTAATGGAGATGCGTCCATTAAGATCAGTATCTCAAGAGTTGATACCTTGCTTTATGAGTGCTCCAATGTTGTGGTGCAGAAGCTGGTTGGAGAAAATGTGACGGATTTATCTGCTTACGGATTAGAACAGCCGGTCGGCCAGGTGCAGATTACCCAAGCGGATGGCACACAAACAACGATTTTAATCGGCAGCGCCGGTCTTGAGGGTTCCGTATCCTATATCATGCTGCAGGGAGACGATAAGGTTTACACAAAGAGTACCTCAGGCTGCCGCAATCTGATAAGCTCTTTATCCGATCTTGCTGATAAGGATATTTATAGCATGGATGCTGAAGAACTTGGTGGTTTTTACTTGAAACGGAAAGGCGCTCTTCCGGTTCGGATTGTGTTGGAAAACCAGGCGCCGGCCGGAGAAGAACCGTCTTATTTATGGAAAATGAAAGAGCCGATTGACAAAACGGCCAATGATTACACGATTAATGAATCCGTTTTAACCAATTTGGTAGTGCAGTCTGCTGTTCAGACGATTCCGGTTCCGGAAGCAGGAAAAGATTATGGTTTTGAAACGCCTCAGGCAACCTATGGTATTTGGAGTCGTGACAATTCCAAGGCTTATGATGTGATTGTTGGCCACGCGGAAGGCGAGAACACCTACCTTTCTTTAGAGGGTGACCCTTCCGTCTATCTGGTTGCAACGGAAAATCTGGACTTCCTGAAGTACAGTTATCTGGATCTTGCAGATAAGTTGATCCATGTAGAAAACATTAATGATGTGTCAGAAGTTCATGTGAGTGGTTTGGGAAAAGAAT
>JBGUTC010000015.1:0-2989 GCA_045132895.1 Clostridia bacterium | reverse complement strand
TGGAATCCTGTTACCTGTCCTGAAATGGATTTTCACCGTCCTGAATTTTTCGGCGAATTTGTATTTGAAAAGGGAATTTCTGTCGGCCGATAAAAGGATAACCGGTTTTACCATTAACTTGTATACATAGAATTGTTTTTTTGTATGAAACTAGCCGTAGAATTAATTTTTTGGAGGCTAGTATGAAACAAAGAACTATGTCCGTTGTGCTTTTGCTTGTATTCATTCTCTCCTATACCGCGCCGCCCGTCTGGGCAGAGCCTGCAGGGAATTCCCTGATAGCGAATGATTTCAGCAAGAGTACAACAAAAAATACCACACTGAATTTTACCGCCCGGGATTTCACCCAAAACACTACGTTGCCGGAAGGCAACACCTTAAGCCACATAACTCTTTCTCAGTTACCGGCTGCAGAAACCGGTACTTTGCGTCTCGGAACAAACGCCGTCGCGCAAGATGCCGCCATTGTAACCACTCAACTGGATCAGTTGAATTTTGTTCCGGCGAAGGATTTCGAAGGGCAAACGGCGTTTCGTTGGATTGCTCACGTCGGAACCAATGAATCCTCTCCCGCACCTGCCACCGTGACCATTACGGTAAGCGGAGACGCGCCACCGGCTCCCACCAAAGTACCGGACCTGACGCCGACTCAGAAGCCGCTGCAATATGAGGATATGCTGGAACACTGGGGCGCCTACTCTGCCGGCATGCTAGGTGCAGAGGGGCTGATTGTCGGCGAGGAAATTGGCGGTCACTTCTATTTTTATCCGGACAAAGTACTGACCCGCATAGACTTCATTATTCTGGCAAACAGCATTTTCGGCATCAAGACAAAAGACAGTCTTGCCGATAATCCTTTCACCGATGTTGGCGTCCCGTCCTTCATGCTCCGCCAGGCGATTGCGGCCTACGAAAACGGTTTGATTACCGGCTCGCAGGAAGGAGGCGGGTTGCTGCTTCATCCCTTTGAAACCCTGACCCGTGCCGAAGCAGCAAAAATTCTTGACAACGGCTTAAAACTTGAGCATCCGGCAACGGAAGAACTGAGTTTTGCTGACGCAGATGTCATCCCACTCTGGGCTGTACAAGCCATTCGGAATATGGAAGCATACGGGATTATCAAAGGCTACGATGACAATACTTTCCGTCCCTATGCCAACGTTAACAAAGCACAGGCCGGAGAACTGTTATACCAGGTCTTTAAGTACCGGGAAAAGGTCCGGAAAACAAAGTCTGTCTTTAACGAAGTTTTTTACGGAAACCCATAACCTAAGAAAACCCGGCAGAAACTCTGCCGGGTTTCTCAGAAAGGAACAACTGAACATGAAAACTGTTTTGATTACAGGGGCATCCGGCGGAATCGGCTCTGCCTGCGCCAAACGGTATGCCGAAGCCGGCTATGCTGTTATGCTGCATTATCATCAGAACGAACAAAGCGCAAAGGTTCTTTGTCAGGAACTAAACGAAGCCGGCTTTACTGCCGCTGTTTTCGGCGCTGACCTCCGCGACAGAGCCCAGGCAGAAATGCTGGTTCATAAAACACTGGAAACATTCGGAAGCCTGGACGTTTTAGTGAACAATGCCGGCATTGCACTTTATAAAATGTTTTGTGATACAACACCGGAAGATTGGGAAAACATTCTCTCTGTCAACTTAATGGGCATGGTGCATGTAACCCAGGCCACTCTGCCGCAAATGGTACATAATAAAAAAGGGCACATTGTGAATCTCTCTTCCATCTGGGGTCTTGTCGGCGCTTCCTGCGAAGTGGCATACTCAACCACAAAGGCAGCTATTATCGGTCTGACCAAATCTCTGGCTAAAGAACTGGGACCTGCAGGAATTCTAGTTAACTGTGTAGCCCCCGGCGTTATTGACACAGAAATGAACGCCATGCTGGATGAGGAGACAAAACAATGGTTAACCGAAGAAACACCGTTGCAGAAAATCGGTACGCCTGCTGACGTTGCTGAAACAGTCTTCTTTTTGGGAAGTGAAAAAAACGGCTTTACAACCGGGCAGGTAATCAGCCCCAACGGTGGCTTTGTCATCTGATTATTTCTGTTAAAAATATGTTAATTTTTTCTTTTTCTCTTGACGAAATTCTAATTTAGGTGTATGATGATATTGTAAATGATTAAGGAGGTTATAAAAATGAAAACATTTAATATCATGTTAAGTTCCATCGATGACGTTAAAAACTTTGTTAACATCGTTAATAAGTATAACTTCGATGTTGATTTAACGTCCGGCCGTTACGTTGTTGACGCAAAGTCCATTATGGGTATTTTCAGTTTAGATTTGTCCAAACCGATTAAGGTTGAAGTTCATTCCGAGGATGCAGATGCATTTGTTGAGGATATGAGACCTTACATGCAGGACTAATTAAAACAAAAAAATTTTAGGCTGTAGCAGATTTGCTACAGCCTTTTTTTGCATAAAAAAACAACTGCAAAGATACTTCCTTGCAGTTGTCGTTCATCGTATTTAGCTTAAAACATAAACCTTTGCCTGGCGTCTGCCAAACTTGATACATTCATTATAGGTGTTAAAGAACAGGTCAATCTTATTGCCCTTAATGGCACCACCGGTATCGCCGGCAATGGCATAACCATAGACCCAGGAACCGTCTGTTGACTCAATATAGAGCTTAGAGCCCAGCGGAATCACTCTCGGATCAACTGCAATAACGCCATACTGCGGTTTTCTACCCGTAGCCGTTTTGCCTACAAAGGCGCCATTACATGAAACCGTATCCGTATAAGCAGTTGCATTACAAATTACAAGGCGCTTACCTTGCAGTTCGGTCTGAGGAGCCACTGATACCGTAACAGATGAAGCACCGTTACTGCCCCGCTCTACCACACGATCAACCGCCTGACGGGAAATAACTTTGGCCGTTTCCTCGCGGCTGACTTCAACACCGTCGCGGGTTACAACACGATACGTTGTGGTCTCAAAACCGTCACTACCCTCTGAGACAACAGCC
>JBGUTC010000014.1:0-8443 GCA_045132895.1 Clostridia bacterium | reverse complement strand
ATTGCAGGGGTTTTGTATGTTTAGCCAAAAACAAAAGAACCAATTATATCCAAAAGAACCATTTTTGAAGATGAATTGCCAAAAATCGTGATTGCCAGAAGAGACTTGTTATGGTATGATAAATGTGAGGTGAATTTTATGAAAAATCCAACACAAACACAAGGCACGGTTAAGCTTGCCAGGCCAAGGTTATTTGGCGGCGGTGCTGTTCGGCGGAACAATGCAGCACTTTATATCATGTTGATTCCTTTCGTGCTGTATTTTATTTTATTCATGTATAAGCCCATGTGGGGCTTGCAGATAGCCTTTAAGGATTATTCATTGTTCGGCGGTATGGCAGACAGTGAATGGATTGGTTTTGATAATTTTAAAACCTTTCTTAGCGGTCCTTATTTCTGGCGTTTGCTGAGGAATACGGTGCTGATTGGCTTCTACGGTCTTCTCTTCGGATTCCCGATTCCGGTTGTTCTGGCGATTCTGATGAACGAAATCAGAAGTCAGAATTGCAAGAAAGCTGTTCAGACGATGCTTTACCTGCCGTACTTCGTTTCAACGGTTGTTGTAGCAGGTATCGTAACCAACATTCTGGCACCTTCCGGTATCGTCAACGTGGTGTTAGAGAAACTTGGTTTTGAAAGTATTTACTTCCTGACGGATCCGAAATATTTCCGAACGATTTACACGACTATGGGTATCTGGCAGGCAGCCGGTTACAATGCCGTTATTTACCTGGCAGCCTTGTCCGGTATTGACGTTCAGCTCTATGAAGCTTGTCAGATTGACGGCGGTAATAAACTCCGCCAGATGTGGCACATTACATTGCCCGGTATTGCACCGACGGTTGTTATTATGCTGATTATGAGCTGCGGTAACATCATTAACGTTGGTTCAGAAGCAATCATTCTGTTATATCAACCGGCAACATATGAAACTGCCGATGTTATTTCAACCTACGTTTATCGTATCGGTTTGACAGACGGTGACTACGGTCTGGCTACGGCGGTTGGTCTTTTCAATTCGGTTATTGGTCTTCTGTTTGTTGTTCTGGCTAACACCATCAGCAAAACAGTTTCAGAGTATTCATTGTGGTAAGGAGGGGTAAGCGTGAGAACAACATTAGGAGAAAGAATTTTTTATGTGGTTAATACCATCGTGTTAATCATTCTGGGTCTGGTATGCTTATACCCGCTGATTTTTGTAGCATCTTCTTCCGTTAGTTCAGTTAATGCCATTGCAGCGGGAAAGGTTTTGCTTTTCCCGGTTGAATTCACATTGGATGCGTATAAGGCGGTTCTTGCCGAAAGTGATATCTGGGTAGGTTACGCCAACGCGATTTATTACACTATTGTCGGTACGGCGTTCAGCCTTCTGATGACAACCTTGGGTGCTTACCCGTTGTCTAAAAAAGGCTTAAAGGGCAAAGGCATTATAACGTTCCTGGTTGTCTTTACCATGTGGTTCGGCGCCGGTACAGTTCCTACATATTTGAACTACGTTGACCTGGGTCTTTTGAACACCAGAACAGCGATTATCATGTGTGGCGGTTGTGCTGCCAGCTACGTGGTCATCATGAGAACCTTC
Source organism: Clostridia bacterium (assembly GCA_045132895.1). Taxonomy (GTDB): domain Bacteria; phylum Bacillota; class Clostridia; order UBA1381; family UBA9506; genus UMGS755. The sequence goes on along the minus strand of JBGUTC010000014.1, from coordinate 6,862 downwards.
TTCCAGTCCATTCCGGATTCTCTGGAAGAGGCGGCGCTGATTGATGGTGCCGGTCATTTCCGCATTCTGGTTCAGATTTATCTGCCTCTTTCCAAAGCGGCGCTGGCAACTCTGGGTTTGATGTACGGTATTTCCAGATGGAACGGTTACTTCTGGTCCATGCTTCTTTTGTCACAGGCAACTGAATTGCAGCCGCTGCAGGTTGTTTTAAAGCGTATCCTTTTAGAGGTTACAACATCCTTATCTGCCGGCGAGGGCGGCGAAACTATTACCAACTACTCGGCAAAGATGATGAGTTATGCGATTATCATGGTTTCTGTTATCCCCATGCTGTTGGTTTACCCCTTTATTCAGAAATACTTTGCAAAGGGTATTATGATTGGTTCAGTCAAAGGTTAATAAGTAGAGAATACTCTGCTTTTAATAAAATTTAAAAATTATTTTATGGAGGGACAAAATATGAAAACCAAAAGAATCTTAGCGTTTTTACTGTGTTTAGTTATGGTTATCGCAGCTTGCGGCTGTGCTAAAACAGATAAAGCGCAGACGGACGTAGGCGAGAGAAGCCTGACTCACAAGATTACAGACGAACCCTTAGAACTGACTCTGTTTGCTAAGGAAATTGATGACTATGCAGACAAGAGCATCTGGCTGGGTGCTGCAGACATGACCAACATTCTGCTGAAACCTACCCTGTCCGAAAACGTAACGGATATGGACCAGGCGCTGGCGCTGGCAGTTGCAGCAAAGAACATTCCGGACGTTATCTATGACTGGAAACAGGAAAACTTCAACAAATATGGCGCACAGGGTGCATTGATTCCCCTGAACGACCTGATTGAAGAACATGCTCCTAACTACAAGAAGTTCTTAGAAGACAACCCCGACATTAAGTACTATTCAACCGCAGATGACGGTAACATCTACCACATTCCTGCAATTGCAGACGGTGATGCATCTACTGCATGGTTCATCCGTCAGGACTGGTTGGATAAACTGGGTCTGGAAGCTCCCAACAACTTAGAAGAATTCTACAACGTTATGGTAGCGTTCCGTGACCAGGACCCCAACGGCAACGGTCAGAAGGACGAAGTTCCTGTCTTCACCCGTCCGGGCGATGTGGAAGCATTCTTCAGCCTGTTTAACACCAGTGAATCTTTCAAATATAAAGATGGCAAGGTTATTTACGGTCCGATGGACGAAGAAAGATTCCTGCCTGCAATCATCGAAATTACCAAATGGTATAGCGAAGGTTTAATCGACAGAGAATTCTTTACCCGTTCCGATGCAAAGGATTACTTCACAACTAACAATAACGGCGGTATCATCCACGACTGGCTGGGCAGCACCGCTAAGAGAAACGATGTATTAAAGGATACCATCCCCGGCTTTAACTTAACCGTTATCGCTCCGCCGGAAGGTGTTGACGGTGTTCGTCGTGAACAGAACCGCAGAAACCGTTTCATGGGTGAAGGTTGGGCAATTTCTTCTATGAATGAACATCCCGTTGAAACAATCAAACTGTTCGACTTCTTCTATTCTGAAGAAGGTCGCCGTCTGGCTAACTTCGGCTTAGAGGGCGTTCACTATGACATGGTTGACGGCAAGCCTCAGTTTAAAGACAGCATCCTGCATGCTGACGAATCTGTTGCAGCAATCATGAGCAAGAGCCGTTCTTTAATCAACTTTGGTTACTGGCAGGATTATGAATATGAAGCACAGTGGTCCAACGAGATTGCTGTTAACGGTCTGAAGATGTACATTGACGGCGGCTATCTGCCGGAAAAGGTTGAACAGCCTTATCTGAGCTACTTCGAAGACGCTGACAAACATAACACGCTGAAGACTCAGATTGAAACATATCTGGATGAAACCATGCAGCAGTGGATTTTCGGAAGAAAAGACCCCGCAACGGATTATGCAAACTTTAAAGAAACCCTGAAAACTCTGGGTGTTGAAGAATATATTGCAATCGAGCAGAAAGCATACGATAAATATCTTGCAGAGGTTGCTCAGTAAGAAACATTTACAATTTGCGAAAAGCTTAGCGAATTGTTGAAGGGAGAGATACAATGTCAACCAGTTTTAGAAAACTTCTTTCACTTCTGCTTGCTTTGAGCCTTGTTATCTCGCTGTCCATCCCGGCGTTTGCCGAGGTGGACGGTAAGATTTGGACCCGTGTTGAAGGTGTTGGTCTGATGGAAGGCTATGAGGATGGCAGCTTTGGTGAAGAAGATGAACTGACACGTGCACAGATGTGCATGATTGCTGCCCGTATTCTTCAGGTAGAAACCGTTGGTTTTGGTACAAGCCAGTTCACGGATGTATCTGATGACCATTGGGCAAAGGACGTAATTGCAACTCTGTCTCAGGCAGGTGTTGTCAACGGCATGGGCGATGGAACCTTTATGCCGGACAAAAGCGTCAGCTATTTTGAAGCAGCAAAAATCTTAGTTTCCGTTTTAGGTTATGGTGATTTTGCTGAAAACATGGGTGGATACCCCAACGGCTATCTTGCACAGGCAAGTAAACTCGGCCTTTTAAAAGGCATCACAGCAAAGAACAGTGCTATCAGCCGCGGCGAAGTGGCTCAGATGCTCTATGGCGCACTGGACGTTAAGCCCATCGGCTATAACTTCATGCAGAACTATCCGGAACCGGTTTATACGCTGCATGGCATTTTAGCAGACACCAAAGATCTGGTGCAGTTCAGAGGCATCCTGCAGGAAACTTCCAAAACAAGTCTCCTGAATGCAAAACCCTCTGTTAAAGCAGGCAGCATTCTTATTGGTGGTGCAAAACTTCTTTGCGATATGCCGATGGAAGAATTCCTCGGTTGCGAAGTGATTGTTTACGGTTATCTGGATGAGACTGTGGATAAGTACAGACTCAAGAGCTTTACCGTAACCAACGATACTGTGGCTTATGAAGCTGAAAGCGAAAACGTTGAATGGAATGGTAGCGAGGCTGTTCTCTATGATGAGGATGGCGAAGAACTGGAAGAACTGGAAATGTCCGGCAGCCTGATTACTATTTATAATGGTAGAAAGGCTGACGTTCCGGCAGGCGAACGCGAAATTCCTTACGGTTCCTACCGTTTCGTTGATTATGATGACAACGGCAAAGTTGACGTTCTCTTTATCAATGAAGCCCAGAGCTTTATCATTGAAAAAATCAGCGTTCCCAACAAAACGGTTTACTTCAAGAACCGTGTCACCTTAAACGGCAGACGCGCTCTGGTTCTGGATGAAGAAGATACCGATAAGTCTGTGATTTTAGTTAACGGTGACGGCGAGCCCATCACGGTTGAAGACATTGCAGAGAACAACGGTGTAACCGTATATGTTTCTGCAGACTGGAACTATGTAAAAGCAATTGTTACTGACGATGTAATCGAAGGTACTGTAACAGCTAAGACTGTTGACGGTGTTCGTATTGACGACGTGCTGTATCGTGTTGCAAAGAAGCCGGACGGCTCTGCAAACTGCATAATCACCATCAACGACGATGCAACCTACGTGCTGGATGCTTACGGCAATATCATTGACAGCATTGCAGTCAGCCAGAACAATTACCAGTATGCATACATCATTGCTTCTAAATACGGTTCCGGCTTAAACAGCAGTATTTCTCTGCAGACGGTTGCAGGTTATGAGCCTCAGAAAGAGGTTAAAACCGTTGGCGAAGATGAAGTAATTTCTTACTATTTCCAGAACGAAACAGTAAAAGTATATGAATGTGCTAACAACATGGCAGTATACTTAGACGGTTCTGATATCAAGGAAGACCTTTCCGAACTGGATATCAGCCTGCTGGCTCGTTCCATGGCGGCTTTCCGCTTAAACAGCGAAGGCAAGATCAAAGAACTCCATACGTATGATATTACGTATGCTCCGTTCTCCAGCCACACCTTTAATGCCAAAGCAATGACATTCGGTGGCGAAGGCGTTGCAAGAGGTTGGGCAACCGATGAGAATACCAAATATATTTGTATTCCTGACGAAGCAAGCCGCGAGGCAACAACCGCTGACTACTATGTACAGGTAAAAATCACGGATGACGATGCAGCAAGCCGCGTTTACGGTGCTGTATTCTTCCCGGATTCTTCCTATAGTAGAGAAGATGCAGAATCCGAACCGGTTGACATCCTGCTGATTAAGAGCGATATGAACGCTTCTTCTGCTCCGGTGCCCGGTTCAACAGAGGATATCTGTATTGTCGGTGAAGTTTCTAAAATTATCGGTACGGTTCATGACGATGAAGGGGCAATGGTATACGAACTGAAACTCTTAAACGGCACAACTGCACAAACTTTGGCTACAGCTTCCGGTGGTGAAGCTTATGATGTTGCAGCAACGCTTCGCAAGGGTGATTTAATCCGTTATGTAAAAGACGGTTTTGGCAGAATCGCCGGCATCAAGAAGATTTGTTCCGTTCAGGGCTTGGGTAACGAATATACATCCAATGTTATTATGTCTTCCGGTGCAGAGAGTGCAATGTACGGTTTGATCTATGACGTTGTTATGGATATTTACGACAAAGACGAAAACGATTATATCGACAAGTTTGCTCTGTCCTACGAAGCTGACGGCAGCGAACCCGATCGTCTCATCTGGCAGCGTTTACCGAAAGTCGGTACACCGCCGATTTATCACTACGACCGTCGTTCCGGCTGGGTTAAAGCAGGTTCCTTAGATGATATTACGGCTTCTTCCTACGCTGGCAGCGATGCTTCTAAGGCATTTGTCCTGACTGCTTCCAACGAGGTCTGCGCAGTGGTTATTATTGAGAACTAATTGCCGAAGGGCAAAAAGAACTTCCTATAAATGAACAACCCCTCCGAGTTGCTTCGCAACCCACCTCCCCTCGCGTGCCCTGAAAGGGTATACACAGGGGAGGCGAGATAAGGCTCCCTTGTGTAAAGGGAGCTGTCAGCGAAGCTGACTGAGGGATTGTCAATAAAGACAAGAAGTTCTTTCCCTGAGTATTCCGAAATGGTATAAACAGGGGAGGCAAGCGCCTTTAGAGGCGCATTTAGTAAGAAATTTTAAAAATTTTAAACTTTTAAAATTTAAATTTTTATAAAAAAAGAAAGGCGTGAAACAAAATGAAAAAGGCAAAAAAACTTTTGGCAATGCTCCTTAGCGTTATCCTGGTTATGGGTTGTCTGTCCGTTTCCGCAGCAACCGAAGCATTAAACGTTGATGCAGAAGATTCTTCACTGCTTTACAGTGAAGATTTCACCAGCGAAACGTTGGACTCCCGAATCGTGCACACAGATGGAACCTATGAACCGCAAAATCGTCGTATCTATCTTAAGGGTGGCGGAAGCGCTATCAAAATGTACTTTGACGAAAACAAATTAGGTTACGACAAAGGAACGATTGAGGTTGAGTTCGGTATCATTCAGTATGGTGCCTTTGATGGGGATACACAGCTTCAGATGGCTCTGTTCAATCAGGCAGACAAGAACATTCATGATTTCCGTTTCTATGGTGGTGGCAACCGTTTTGTTGCGTTTATGAACAGAAACTCTTCAACGACAATCGGTTGGCAGACTGAGAAGTTAGAAAAAAAGACAACTTATATCTTTAAAGTTGCTTACAATCCGATTAGTAAACTAACCAGTTTTTATGTCGATGGTGAGCTAGTTCTGGAAGAAACAGCAAACTTAGACCGTTTTGGCGCAGACAGAGGTACTGATGTTGCCGGTATTTCCTTTACCCATAGCAACACAACAGGACAGTTTGCAATCAATAAAATTAAATTTATGGCTCCCAAAACAGCAGCCAATGCTGATGTTTGGGTAGACGAAATTAATGAAGAATTTAACGGCAGCGAAGTTCCTGCTATGGTAGAACAGAAAAGTGAATATAGCTATGCCGTATCTAACGGCGCATTAGATGTTACATGTGAGAGTAGCGACCCGAAAGAAAGAGGTACAAAATTTACTTTCAGCGAGAGTCCGCTGACGGGTAAATATGTTGTCGAGGTGCTGCTCAAAGCGACAACGATGAAATCTGAAGCCGTTCGTGTTTGGTTCGGTAGTGGCCAGGCAAACTGGTATGTACAGTGGGATGGCAATGTACTCGCTGGTAGATATTGGGATCCGAATGTGGTTTGGTATCTGACATCCGATGGCGGAAACTATGCCATGGCAGCTGACTATAATGCAAACTCAGTCTTGAAGATTACAGCGCATTATGATACGACTGCAGGCACCGTTGATGTATACTTTAATGATATTTTTGTTACAAAAATGACATTTACGGGAGAGAGCAAAACAACTTCTACTTCTATCAATCAGATTACCCTGGCTGAAAAAACCGGTACTTTGACAATTGGTAGCATTCGTGTATACCGTCCCGTTGAAGGCCTGATGGTTGAAGAGGTTGAGGGTGGCGTTAAAATCGCAAGCGCTACAGAAATTTCTGCAAAACTGGCAGCTGCAACCTATGCTGGCGAAGGCGCTGCAACTGTATTAGATTCTATCGCAGCATCTGACATCACCTTAAAACCTGGCGTGGTTTATACTGTTTCTACTGCTGACTATGCAGGTGGTAACTTCTACCTCTGGGATAGCGCTTTAAAACCCTTAAAGGCAGTTCTGCCCATCGCAGCAGAATAAACGGAAATAAATTTCCCTTTTAGAGAAAGGGCGCAAAGAGTGGTACCTTCCCCTCAAGGGGAAGCTAAGGGTCCGCCAGGAGGGACGGAGTGGTTGTCAGACAAAAAGCGAACAACCCCTCCGCCCTTTCAGGGCACCTCCCCTTACACAGGGGAGGCGAAAGCAGAGGTTCTTTTCCGGTTGTAACCACCCGGGAAAAGAACAACTGGATTAAGTGCTTTCTATCTTCGCTAA
>JBGUTC010000013.1:0-13982 GCA_045132895.1 Clostridia bacterium | reverse complement strand
TTTTCGGAAGCATGATATCCAGCAGAACGATGGACGGAGTGCTTTCTTTAAAAAGAGTCAGCGCTGCTTGACCGTCGTGGGCCAATGTAACAGAAAAGCCTTCTTTTTCAAGATATAACCGGATTAATTCACAGATGTTTCTATCGTCATCTACAACTAAAATACGTTGATTATTCATGCTTATCTACCTCCGTCTGTATGTTATTCAGCCTGCCATCTGCCGGAAGAACCGCAGGGCAGGATCAGTTTACTGTTTAGAACGGGAAGACCAACCTCGTCAGCCATTTGGGTGCCACCATGTTTTTTGGAAACGGTCAGATATAAGAGATTTGATAAAACGGTGGGCGCAAGGCCTGTGGTATATGAATTGATCAGGAAGAAAAGAGGATTATCCGACAAAAGGGAAGCACATTTTTCCACCAGACCAAAGAGTTCTTTTTCCAGTTTGAAGATTTCACCACCGGGACCTCTGCCATATGAGGGCGGATCCATGATAATGCCTTCATAAAAATTGCCGCGGCGGATTTCCCGTTCCACGAATTTAATAGCATCATCAGCAATGAAGCGCACCGGGCGGTCTGCCATGCCGGAGAGTGCCAGGTTTTCCTTTGCCCAGCCAACCACGCCTTTGGAAGAGTCAATATGGGTGACCTTGGCGCCGGCTCTGGCGCAGGCTAAGGTGGCACCACCTGTATAGGCAAACAGGTTTAAAACCCGGATGGGTCGGTTTGCTTTTTGAATCAGGTTATGCATCCATTCCCAGTTAACACCCTGTTCCGGGAATAAACCCATGTGTTTAAAGCCGGTGGGCTTAATATGGAAGGTCAGATCCAGAGGCTCAAATCGCAGAGGCCAACGCTCGGGCAGCTTTGTTTTAAAGTCCCAGCTTCCGCCGCCGGAACGACTTCTGTGGTAAACACCGTCTGCCTTTCCCCAAAGTTTCGGAAAAGAACGCTTGTCCCAGATGACCTGTGGGTCAGGGCGCGCAACTCTGACGCCATTCCAGTCCTCCAATTTATCGCCTCCGGCCAAATCCAGCACCTGATAATCTTTCCATGTATCACAAATCCACATAATTTTTCAATGCCTTTCTTTCAGTATATAATTACCCAATCATATTGTATCATCTGTCCGGTTTTTAGTCAATTAAAAAGTCATATTCTTCCATTAAATTTCATAGAATCTTAACAAATGAAAGGAGTGCTTAAGATGGACGAAAAAAAGATTCCCCATAACTTGATTATGGAGAACAGGAACAAACTCAGTATCACCCAGGTGGAAGATGTTGATACCTTTGATGAAAACCGAATCGTTTTATTTACTCATGATGATACGGTAATTGTAGAAGGTTATGATTTACACATTCAAAAGCTGGATGTTGCCGGCGGTGAACTGTCTATCAGCGGCGAAGTGACAGGGATTCAGTATGACGGAAGAGACGGCTACGGGAAAAAAGGCGGCTTTTTTAAGCGCATGCTGAAATAACGGTCAGATTCATTAAAAAGGAGTGACAACTAAGAAAAAATGGGAATTTCGATTGCCCGGGAGGCGCTTATATTTCTGTCTTCGGCTGCCACAGGGGCAGCCATCTTTTTGCTCTATGACCTGTTTCGGATAATCCGTATCAAATCCGGTGCAGGACTGGCGCTGATTCATGTTCAGGATGGGATTTTCTGGCTGATCTCTTTTGGGATTATGTTCTTTGTTATTTTTTTTGTGAACAACGGGACCATCCGTTTTTATGAGATTTTAGGGGCGCTCCTGGGTGCAATTGTATATGGATTTTCCCTTTCAGGGTTTGTTTTGCAATTTTTAGCATTTGTTCTTGATATTTTTTCCGTTTTTTTCAAAGTTTTTTTGAAAATTCTCTTGACACCAATCCTATTTATGTATAATATAGTATATAGGTGTATCTGCTTGATTTTATGCCCTTTTTTAAGGCTTGGGCGATTGGTGGTCAGGCGGGTTTGCCGTGACCTCAAACGAACCGGCAGAATGATTCAGAAGCAATAGAGGGATACCGATGAATAAGAGAAGAAAAAAAGTGAATATTCAGGTACTCCTAAAGCGGAGTTTGTTGTGCGTTTTAGTGGGGTACATTTGCTATTTGTTTGTAGCGCAGCAGTTTGATTTCTCGCGTCTTGCCGAAAAAACAGAGCGTTTAGACAGTCAGATTGCAGAGCAGGAGAAGATTCAGAAGGAACTTCTTCAGCAGAAGGAAGCGTCCGGCTCGCCGGAATATGTGGAGCGTGTCGCCAGGGACAAGCTGGGCTACATGAAACCGGAAGAAAAAGTATTTATTGATGCGAAAAAGCAGTAAGATAAATGGCCGGCAGACTATCCGCCCATAGGTAGGAGCCGGAAAGATAATTTTTTGTGGGCAGAAAGGCATTGGAACAAGGTATGGTTTTAGAACCGGGTAAAATTGTAACCGGCAAGGTTACAGGTATTTCGCCTTTTGGCGCGTTTATTTCTTTGGGGGAAGGAAAAACCGGCTTGGTTCATATTTCTGAGGTTGCTTTGACCTATGTTAAAAATGTCAGCGACTTCCTGAAAGAGAATGACGAGGTTAAGGTCAAGATTATTTCCATCGATGACAGCGGGAAAATCAGTTTATCTATTAAACAGGCGCTGCTCGATGAGCGGAAAAAGAATCCACCGGCATCTCAGCCTGCCAGAGTTCCGAAAACAGAGCGAGTGGATTGGTCTAAGAAAACGGAGTCTGGTCCTATGTCTTTTGAAGATATGATGAATAAATTCAAACAGGCAAGCGATGAAAAAATGCAGGATTTAAAGAGAGGAATGGAGTCTAAGCGCGGTTCCAGTTACCGTCGTTCTAACGGTTCCTTTTAAGATTTGATCATGGTACAGCAGAAAAAATATGGGTTAACGATTGCCGCCTGCTTCATGGGCTATATCATGCAGGCTGTTGTGGTGAATGTTTCTCCCATTTTGTTTATGACATTAAAAGAACAATTTTTGCTAACCTATAGCCAGCTCGGGCTTCTCGTGCTGGCTAATTTTTTGACCCAACTGAGCTGTGATCTGATTTTTGGCAGCATGTTGGATCGGGTTGGCTTCAGAACCTTTGCCCTTCTTTCGTCCGGCATGGCGTTGGCAGGTTTTTTGGTTTTTGCGGGGTCTCCTGTTTTTTTGGATAATCCCTATCCCGGTTTTTTTGTTGGTACGTTGCTTTTTGCGGTAGCCGGCGGATTGATGGAGATTTTACTTTCGCCCATTATTAATGCTTTGCCGCTACCTAAGGAGAAGAAAGCACCGCTACTCAGTTTTGTTCACTCGGCGTATAGTTGGGGGCAGTTTGTTGTTGTTCTTCTGACAACGTTATTGCTGTTTGCTCTTCGTCCTGTGAACTGGCAGTGGATTCTTGTCTTCTGGTGCATAATGCCCGTTTTGGTGTTCTGTCTCTTCCTGCGGGCGCCGCTAGAGCAAGGAGTTCCGGCGGATAAGCAACAGAATGCCAGGTCTATTTTCTTCAGCCGCACCTTCCTTTTGTGTATGGTGGTTATGGTTTCGGGCGGTGCTGGAGAGTTGATTGTAGGACAGTGGGCGTCTTCCTTTATTGAAAAGGGACTCTCTGTTACGAAAACGGTTGGCGATGTGTTAGGCGTTTGTGCCTTTGCTCTTGCGATGACTCTTGGGAGAATGTGGCATAGTAAGTTTGGTGAAAACAAGGATTTGTATAAGATTTTAAAAGCCGGCTTATGGTTGTTGCTTGTTTGCTACCTCGTTATTGGTTTAACGCCGGGCAGCATTGTTCCCATGATTGCGATTTGTCTGAGCGGCTTGGGCGTTGCTTTGACGTGGCCGGGAACCCTGGTGGTTGCGGCAGAAAAGTTTCCCCTTGCCGGCAGTTGGATGTTTGCTATCTTAGCTTCAGGCGGGGATATTGGATGCTCCTTTGGTCCCTGGTTTGCCGGAAAGGTCATGGATATTTGCGGTCGCCTGACCGTTGTGCAGCAGGCAGCGCAGAGTGTTGGTGTTTCTGCAGAACAGATCAGTTTGCGGCTTGGTATGCTTTCGGGTGTTATTTTCGCTGTTCTGGGACTTATTGCTCTGAGCCGATTGCAAAAGAAATGAATCAACATATAAAAAAGGCTGAACGAATTTTCGTTCAGCCTTTTATTATTTCTGCATTACTGTAATTTGGATTTTAAAGTATCCAAAGATTCCTGCAGTTCAGCGGGCAGTTTATCGCCAAAGGTATCAGCGAAGAACTTCTCGATGTCAGCAGCTTCAGCAGTCCAAACGTCTTTATCAACGTTTAAGAGTTCTGCGATGGTATCAGCAGATACATCAGCCAGACCTTCAATATCAATGTCGTCAACATTGGGAACATAACCGATAGCGGTTTCCTTAGCGTCTACTTTGCCTTCGCAACGATCCAGAATCCAGTTCAGGACACGCATGTTGTCACCGAAGCCGGGCCAGATGAAGTTGCCGTCATCATCCAGACGGAACCAGTTAACGTTGAAGATTTTCGGCGCTTTGTCGCCCAGTTTGTCACCCATTTCGAGCCAGTGTTCGAAATACTCAGCCATGTGATAACCGCAGAAGGGACGCATAGCCATGGGGTCATGACGAACGACACCAACCTTACCGGTTGCAGCAGCTGTGGTTTCAGATGCCATAACAGCACCAACGAATACACCGTGATCCCAGTCTCTTGACTGATATACCAGCGGAGCAGCCTTAGCACGACGGCCACCGAATACGATTGCGGAGATGGGCACACCCTTACCGGAATTAAATTCGGAGCTGATGCAGGGGCAGTTTTCAGCAGGAGCTGTAAATCTGGAGTTGGGATGAGCACCGCTTGTGCCAACTTTGTCAGCCTTGTCATACTTGGTGTAATCCCATTTTTCGCCACGCCAGTTCAAAGCGTTTGCCGGCGGATTGTTATCAAGACCTTCCCACCAAACAGTGTTGTCATCTAAGTTATGAGCAACGTTGGTGAAAATGGTGTTCTTGCGAGTAGAAGCCAGAGCGTTGGGGTTGGAGTTTTCGTTAGTACCGGGAGCAACACCGAAGAAACCGTTTTCAGGGTTGATTGCCCACAGTCTGCCGTCTTCACCGACGCGCATCCAAGCGATATCATCACCAACACACCATACTTTGTAACCCTGCTTACGATATTTTTCCGGGGGAATCAGCATAGCCAGGTTGGTCTTACCACAAGCAGAGGGGAATGCTGCTGCGATGTATTTAACTTCGCCCTTGGGATTTTCAAGACCTAAGATGAGCATATGTTCAGCCATCCAGCCTTCGTTCTTACCTAAGAAGGAAGCGATACGCAGAGCAAAACATTTTTTACCTAAAAGAACGTTTCCGCCGTAACCGGAGTTAACAGAGATAATGGTGTTATCTTCGGGGAAGTGGCAGATGTATCTCTTGGATTCATCAATTTCACACTTACAGTGCAGACCTTTGATCCAGTCTTCGCTGTCGCCCAGTGCTGCCAGAACATCGTTACCAACACGGGTCATAATAGCCATGTTCAGTACAACGTAGATAGAGTCTGTCAGCTCGATACCGATTTTAGAGAATTCGGAACCTACAGGACCCATGGAGTAGGGAATGACATACATGGTTCTGCCTTTGTAGGAATCTCTTGCGATGTCGTAAAGCATTTTGTATGCTTCCTGGGGATCCATCCAGTTATTGGTGGGGCCAGCAGCTTCTTTTGTTTTTGCACAGATAAAAGTTCTGTCTTCAACACGAGCAACGTCGTTAACTGCGGTACGGTGCAGGTAGCAACCGGGCAGTTTTTCTTCGTTCAGCTTAATCATTTCGCCGGTAGAGCAAGCTTCAGCGCGCAGCGCTTCATACTGCTCTTCAGAACCGTCGATCAGCACAACGTTATCCGGTTTAACAAGAGCTTTCATCTCTTCAATCCATGCGTTAACGGATTTGTTTGTAATCATGTTCTATAACACTCCTTTTGATGAAAATATACTAATGAAATTTAGATTCTTCCGTTTTTCATTATACTTACAAAAAAATCTTTTCCTTATACATTATGTCATAAAAAATGAATTTCGTCAAGTGACAAAATCCATTTTTTATAAAATTTTCTATAATTTTCTTTAGAACAGAATAATCAGGAACTGAGACACTAAAACAACAGCGATTAAAGCGATAGGATAGGTTGCGGCATAGGCTGCAGCGACGTCTTCTGTACCTGCAACGTTAATCAGTGTACCCAAAGCCGGTGTACTGGTCATACCGCCGGTAATGGAGCCTAAGCTGTTTAAAAGACTGAGTTTTAAAACATATTTTGCGAAGATATAGCCGATAATCATAGGCAGGATGGTCATGATAACCCCGTAAACAAAGTACATGGGATCAAAAAACTCAACAAAGTCAGCACCGCCGGGAATACCTGCACCGATTAAGAAGAGCATCAGACCCAGTTCACGGAAGACTTTCAACGTGCTTTCCTGAGGCATTACGCTGATTTTGCCGAATCTGCCAAAGTGTCCGAACACCAGGGACATGAGAAGACATCCGCCGGTTGTAGTCAGAGAGAAAGTTGTTCCGTCATAGCCTGCACCGGACAGAGGCACTTTAATCATACCAACGAAAATACCAACAACGGCAGCAATCGCAAAAGCTGCAAAACCGAAACCATCCAGGCTAATCAGTTTGCCGGTGTAAGCCTTCTTTTCAGCGCCGTCAGAAACCTGGGTCAGTTTTGCACGTTCTTCATCCATATTGGCACGGCTGAATTTGGGGATCAACTGAACAAAGAGAACAACGCCGATAACGCCGAAGAGGTAAGCAATACCGTGGCCTACGGCAACCAGACTTTCATATTCCGGAAGAACGGTGTCTTTTGCAGCGGAAAACGCCGGCGTAGAGGTCAGGGAGCCGGACAGAAGACCAACAATCATAGCCGTAAAGCCGGCATGGTCAGTTTCGCCTAATGCTCTACCCAAGTAAATACAACCAATTGCAGAAACGCCTCCGGCAATAATAATGATTAAACCTAACAGAACATAGGACTTGAAGTTCTTTTTCATGTTACTGAAGAACTTAGGACCGGCAATAAAGCCGACGGAAGTAACGAACAGAATCAAACCCATGCTTTCAATAATCTTAAGCGCTTTGTCAGCGTAATCAGAGAGTTGTGCTTCTAAGGGTTTATAGCAGAAACAACCAAAGAGCAGGGCAACAATGAAAACGCCGGCGGTACCTAAGGTAACACCCTTGATGCTGATGCGACCTAAGGCATAGCCTAAAGCAGCAATGATGAATATGCAGAACATTAAAAATGTAATGCCTGTAATGGAAACAACTCCGCCAAATAATGTCATTGTCAAATTCCTTTCACTATTTTTTTTGTCAAGCAGTTCTTAGGGAACAATCTAACCTAGATTGTTCCCTATTAGAATCACATACATTTATCTTTCATCACGTTGTTTAACGTAATTGGGTAACAGCTTGGGAGAAACAGCTTCTGTCTCAATACCGGCATCTGCAATTTCCTTTTCAAATTTGTTGACATGGTCTAATGTCAGTTTGCCAACGGTGATATTCTTGCATTTTGCAGCAGCGCTCTTACCGGCACTTCTACCAAATACAATGATGTCTAAAAGGGAGTTACCCATGAGACGGTTACGTCCGTGAATTCCGCCAACAGCTTCGCCGGCAACAAAGAGGTTTTCTACATTTGTTGTCATACAGTCAGCAGAAATATCCAGACCGCCGTTCTGATAGTGCAGGGTGGGGTATACCAGAATGGGCTCCTTACGGATATCGATGCCGTATTTGCCAAACATTCTCATCATAGCAGGAATTCTGGCTTCGATAGTACCTTCACCGCCGATTTTTTCAATCATGGGCGTATCCAGCCATACTGCCAGACCGTTACCGGTTTCAACACCATTACCACGGTCATTACACTCGCGGATAATAGAAGCAGCAGAAACGTCACGGGTTTCCAGAGGATGCATGAACGCTTCACCTTTTTTATTAATCAGCTTCGCACCTAAGGAACGAACCTTTTCAGTTACCAGAGCGCCGAAAATCTGTTCCGGGAATGCTGCACCTGTCGGATGGTACTGCAGAGTTTCTGCATATAACAGTTTTGCACCGGCACGGTAGCCCAGAACCAGACCGTCAGCAGTTGCGCCGTAGTGGTTGGAAGTGGGGAAGCCCTGATAATGCATTCTGCCGGCACCACCGGTCGCGATGATAACGGTTTTAGCTTTGGCAATTAAAATATCCTCGGTTTCCATGTTCAGAAGAACAGCACCGGCAGCGTTACCGTTTTCATCCAGAATCAGTTCAATAGCAGCGGTAAAGTCAACCACGGGAATCTGTCTGTTTAATACTTCGTCACGGAGCGTACGCATGATTTCAGCACCAGAATAGTCTTTTGCTGCATGCATTCTCTTGCGGGATGTACCGCCGCCGTGGGTGGTAATCATGTTACCGTCTGCATCTTTATCAAATTCAACGCCCAGTTCAGAGAGCCATAAAATAGCTTCCGGAGCATCGCAAACCAGTTTAGACAGGAGTTCTCTTTTGGCTGCAAAATGACCGCCGCCAAAAGCGTCAACAAAGTGGATTGCCGGGGAGTCATTTTCTTTATCAGCAGCCTGAATACCGCCTTCAGCCATCATGGTGTTTGCATCACCAATACGGAGTTTTGTGACGATCATAACATTAGCGCCGGCTTCGTGTGCTTCAATAGCTGCAGATGACCCGGCACCACCACCACCGATAACCAGAACGTCTACATCGTAGTCAGGGTTAGACAGGTCAATATCAGCGGGGTTGATGCGGCTGTGTGCCTGAAGCATAGCAACCAGTTCTTTGGGGACTTTATCACTCTTGTTGGGGCCGATGGTCAGCGTTTCGAATTCATCGGTTTTATAGTCCGGATGATAGGCTTTTAATAAATCTTCTTTTTCCTGAGCTGTCATTCTGCGGGGTTCCAGCTCAATATTCTTATCACGGGCAGCTTCAACTGCGCGCAGGGATTCTGCAAAATTTTCTGAATACATTGTGGCACCTCCTTATTTCTCAATCTCTCTGGTGTTGTAGAGTTCTTTGATTTCATCAATGGGCTTTTGCAGCAGATCTTCGATGAGCTTTGTAAAGGTTCCTTCATTGATTTCATCAACTCTCTTTTCCAAGTGGCCGCATTTCGGAGCAATATACTTGCCGTTTAAGCGGCGGGCCAGCATGGCAACCTGGGGATGAGAAATGCCGGCGGGACAACGGGAAGAACAAACACCGCACATAACGCAGTCAAAGGATTCTTCTGCACAGTTTTCATAATCACCGCGCTGCGCGTAAGCAATGTACTGCATAACGTTTAAGTCCTGTGTACAAGCCTTTGTACAAGCATTACAGCCGATGCAGGCATAAATTTCCGGATAGAGCTGCATCATGATCTGTTCGTTGGGTCCAATCTTCTCGATATCATATACCTGCTTTACCAAGGGGAAGAAGGGCAGGGTTGCAATATACATATTATCTTCAACTTTTGTCTGACAAGCAAGACATGCCTTGAGTTCACGATCACCGGCGATGCGGTAAATCGTAGCGCAGGCACCACAAAAACCGTTTCGGCAGCCGCAGCCACGTTTGAGCTGGTATCCGGCATATTCCATAGCACGCATAATGGTCAGATTGTCAGGCACGCTATACTTTTTGCCGAACAAAAAGATATTAACTGTATTTTCCATGTTCGTTTCCTCCTTATTAATACTCATCGGGTAACTCGTCGATTTCATCACAACGGAACACAGGTCCGTCTTTGCAGACGTACTTGGAACCGATGTTACATCTGCCGCATTTACCAACGCCGCATTTCATCTTGAGCTCCATGGTGGTATAAATCTGAGTTTTTTCAAAACCAAGGTCCTGCAGACCCTGCAGGGTGAATTTAATCATGATTGGCGGACCGCAGATGACGGCAGTTTTATTTGTGTCAAAGCCCAGTTCCTTGACAAAGTTGGGAACGAAGCCAACGTGACCATCCCAGCCTTCCTGGGGATTGTCGATGGTCAGATGTACGTTAACGCCTTCATCTTTGCACCATTCATCAATGATTTCCTGGTAATCAACTAAATCGTCCATGCTTCTGGAACCGTAAACAATGTCAATTTTACCGTAGCGGTCACGGTAGTGACGGCAGTAGTTAATGACTGAACGGAGAGGTGCCAGACCAATACCGCCGGCGATAAAGAGCATATCCTGACCGGCAAATGCTTCATCTACCGGGAACGGACGGCCGTAAGGTCCGCGGATTGTAATTTGCTGACCGACTTCAGCCTGATGAAGCCATTCAGTTACACAACCGCACTTTTTGATGGAGAATTCCATGTACTCGGTGTTTGTAGGAGAAGAGGTAATGGAAAACATAGCTTCACCAACACCGGGGATGGACAGCATTGCGCATTGACCGGGACGATGGTCAAATGCTTTTTCGCCGTCGGGGGTTAAAACACGGAAAGTCTTAACGTCCGGCGTGTCAATGCGGACATCGGTAATGACGCCGACTTTTGGAATTAAAGATTCGTTTTGAGTATGCATCAGCCTTTACCTCCCAATGTTTTCATAACTTTAACAATATTCATGGAGATGGGGCATTTTGCCAGACATCTGCCGCAACCAACGCAGCTGTAAAGCCCGTCATTGTTTGCCGGATAGTAAACCAGCTTATGCATGAACCGCTGGCGGAAACGTTCCAGCTGAGACAATCTCGGATTGCCGTGAGCCATCTTCGTAAAGTCGGAGTACATGCAGGAATCCCAACAACGGAAACGGACAACGCCGTGACCGGTGTTGAAGTCTTTAATATCGTAGCACTGACAGGTGGGGCATACGAACGTACAGGTGCCGCAACCTAAGCAGCTTTGGGACAGTTCTTTCCATTCCGGCGCATCAAACAGTGCTTCGGTTTTATCGCCACCAAAGCCATCTGCGGTCAAGCCGGCAAGGGGCAGACGGGACAGATTGCTTTTAATGGTTTCTTTTTCTGCATTAACAGAAGCCACATCAGCATCTTCTGTTACGGAAGCAAGTTTTTCTAAGAGAGCCACACCTTTTTCGGTCTGAGCTTCAAAGAAAACATCGCCGCCGGTCATCCAACAGCTGATGTCACCGCCCGGATTTGCTGCATCAATGTCAAAGGTCTGACAGAAGCAGGTTTCAACGGGACGGGAGCATGCCATGGTAATGATAACGCCATGCGCCCGGCGGTTTGCATAGTAGGTGTCCACCGGCTCAGATAAAAAGACGTTATCTAAAACAGCAAAACTTTTTGCATCGCAGGCGCGGACACCGAAAATTGCAAAATCTTCAGCTTCGTCACGGATATCGATGACTTCAATGTTTTTGCCTTCTGTTTTAAACTTCACTAAATCTTCCATCTGGGGGAAGAAGAAGTCTTTGGGGCTGCGAACGGTATTTAAAGCAGTTGAATATGCCTTTCCTTCTTCCCATTTTTCATAGGAAGCACCGCTTTCGCCGTCAACGGGGAGATAGAGCGCCATGGATTCCGAGATAGCGGAAAAAACGCTGGCTAAAGAATCAAATGAACATTTACGCATTGTTTTCCTCTCCTCTCTCCACAGCTTCGCCGGGTTCTAAGTCATCTAAGGTGTAGTTGACAAGAGGCGCTCTTAAGCCAACCTCTTCACCCGCCTGATATTCACCGTAAAAACTGTTAATATCTTTAATAAACTTTCTGTTTAAAAGATGTAGGGGAATGTTCTGGGGGCAAACTCTGGAGCATTCGCCACAGTCGGTACAACGACCGGCAACGTGGAATGCACGGATAATGTGGAACATTTTTTCTTCAAAGCTGTTGGCTGCTGCTTTGTTTTCAACGCCGGATGCGGGGTTACCGAATACGCACTTTTCACAGGTGCAGGCAGGGCATATATCGCGGCAGGCGTTACAACGAATGCAACGGGACAACTGGCTCTGCCAGAACGCGTAGCGCTCGTCGGGCGTCATTGCTTCAAGACGCGCCACCTCATCAAAACGAGCGGAATCCAGCGTTTCTCCCTCTTCGCCTAAAAGTTCATCATAAGCAACATGTTTTTTACTCTTGCAAACGGCACAGCGTTCAGCCAGAACATCATTTTTTGCCAGTTTCTGATCGCCGTCATACAGCGTGGATACGATAATGGTATCTCCGTCTATATTCATAGATGCGATGCCTTCGCCGGCAAGGTCTTTAATCTTGGAAACATCTACCATACCGTCGCAGGGAATGCCAACAGCATATACCTTGTCGCGGTCAAAGCGATGCTCCGTTAACAACTGGTTAAAACTGTAGGTATCGCAGGGTTTTAAGAAAACCAATACCTTCGCGTCACTTTTTTGCGTTTCAGCAATTAAATATTTTGAAAAGTTAGCACCACAGAAATCGTCGAAAACAAAATCGGCTTGTAAAGCGTCAGCATTGGAAAAAACATAAGGTGTTACGTCATAATCAAACTCGCCTTTTTTCCAGCCTAACACTCTGTCAACGGTTCCGGCAGAGAGGAGGGCACATGCCTTTTCAATCAGGACATCACGGGTTACTCTTTGCATCGTAAATCCTCCAATCGTTTGTTTTCGCCTAAGGCTGCTACAGTGGTGGCAAAATCGTTCATGGTCTGAGCAAATTTTGCACCCTCAGCAGCGGAAACCCATTCAACACGGGTACGCTCTTTTTCAATGCCGAGATAATCCAGCATGGAAAACAGGAGCGCCATTCTTCTTCTTGTATAGTAGTTACCGGAGGTGTAGTGACAGTCACCGGGGTGACAACCGCAGATAATAACACCGTCGGCACCGCGCTGGAATGCGCGGAGAATAAACATGGGGTTTACACGGCAGGAGCAAGGAACGCGAATGATTTTTACTTCTGCCGGATAATTCAGTCGGTTGTTTCCTGCCAGGTCAGCGCCGGCGTAGGAACACCAGTTGCAACAAAACGCCACAATCAGCGGCTTTTTTTCACTCATTTGCATATCGCATCTACCTCCGCCATAATTTGTCCGTTCTTAAAGCCACGTAAATCCATAGCGCCGGAGGGGCAGGCAACGGTGCAGGCACCGCAACCCTGACAAACAGCCTCGTTGACCGCAGCAACACGGCGAATTTTTGTGGTTCTGTCAGGCATTCTGAATTCTTTGTCACTATAGGTGATAGCACCGTAGGGACAAACGCGCTCACAGGTGGAGCAGCCGTTACACATCATTTCGTCAGAATGTGCGATACAGGGGTTTCCAAGCAGTTTATCTTTTGCTAAAAGACCGATAACCTTAGATGCAGCAGCACCAGCCTGGGAAACCGTTTCCGGGATGTCCTTCGGTCCCTGACATGCACCGGACAGGAATACGCCGGCGGTGGGGCTTTCTACAGGACGCAGCTTGGGATGGGCTTCTGTAAAGAAGTCGTTGGTATCCATGCTGGCAGTCAGCATGGTTGCTAAAGGTCTTGCGGACTTATCCGGCTCAATAGCAGCAGCTAACACAACAAGGTCAGCATCGATGTTAATCTGCTTGTTGGCAATCAGGTCAGAAGCTCTTACCTTCAGCTTATCGCCCTCAGGAGAAACCTTACCGACCATACCTTTGATATAGTGTACGCCGTATTCTTCAACAGCACGACGGTAGAACTCGTCAAAGTTCTTACCCGGTGTTCTGACGTCAATGTAGAAAACATATACGTCCGTATCGGGATATTTGTCGCGGGTGAGCATGGCGTGCTTTGCCGTGTACATACAACAGATTTTGGAGCAATATTCCTTGCCCTTTTCGTTGCAGGAAGCGCAACGGGAACCAACACACTGAACGAACACGATGGTTTCAGGATGTTTACCATCGGAAGGACGAAGCAGTTTTCCGGCAGTGGGGCCGGCAGCGTTGGTCAAGCGCTCAAATTCCAAAGAAGTAATGACGTCTTTGGACTGGTTATAAGCAAATTCGTCGTATTTTTCCATGCTGATGGGG
>JBGUTC010000012.1:0-5833 GCA_045132895.1 Clostridia bacterium | reverse complement strand
GTAGGTATTCACGGTCCTGTTTCAAAACTGATGTCGGTGGACAAGTTGTATGCCACGGCCATTGGCGTGGCAATTGGCGGTTCTTTGCAGAACATTGTTGTGGATACAGAAGAAGACGCGAAACAAGCAATTGCTTGTCTGAAAAAGTTGAATGCAGGTCGGGCAACTTTTATGCCAATTTCTGCAGTTTCCGGGTCTTTACTGGACGTTACAAAACTGCAAAAGGAACCGGGCTATATCGGCCTTGCATCGGAACTGGTTACATATGATAAAACCTATGACGGAATCATTAAGAATCTCCTGGGAAAAACAGTTGTTGTTGAACAGGTTGACCAAGCCATTCAAATTTCCAGAAAATACAAACAATCCGTCAGACTGGTTACCCTGGAGGGAGAAATCTTTTATCCCGGCGGCTCCATGGCCGGTGGTTCACAGCAAAAAGGCAATCAGCTTTTAGGCCGTGAGCAGGAAATGAAAGAACTGGAGGATTCCTTACGGCAGATTGAAAAGCAACTGGCTCGTCTTTCACAGGAACAGAAGGAACTGGAAAGACAGATTTTAGACCTGGCGGAAGAGCAGGGCACGGTTGCTGAAGTTTATCGCGAAAATAAAGAAGTTCTGCTCCTTTTGGTTCGCGACAGGGAACATCATAGTCTGCTTCTGGATTCTTTAAAGGCGGCAGTCAGCGAACTGGACGCGGACATCCTTGAAGTTGAGCAGGAAGCATCAGGACTGGAAGCAAAGCGCCGTGAAGGTGCTGAAGAACTGGCTTGTGCTGAGCAAGAAATTCAGGATAAACGTGCAGAAGTTAATGCGCTTGAAGAGGTTTATGAACAGTTTTCTGTAAGAAAGCAAAGGGTAAGCGATCAGA
The DNA here is from genome assembly GCA_045132895.1 of Clostridia bacterium. Lineage (GTDB taxonomy): Bacteria > Bacillota > Clostridia > UBA1381 > UBA9506 > UMGS755. The sequence continues at coordinate 4,962 of JBGUTC010000012.1, read as the reverse complement.
TTTTGGAAAAGACCTTCCAACTGTCTGCTAGTGTTCAGGAAACCTTGCAGTGCCGGGAGCGTATAGATGGCATCCGTCAGGAAATCAGCCAGGCGGAAACGCATATTCTGCTGCGCCGGAGCGAGATAAAGGAAATTGAACTCTCTAACGAAAATCATCGTCAAACGATTGAGGAAAAAGAGGAACATAACCGCTCCTTTGCAAAAGAAATCAAGGAAAAGAAGGATAATATCACCGATATTATGCGTAAACGGCAAGAAAGTGAACAACGGCTGAAAGATTTGCAGGGAGATGCAAAGACAACCCGTGAAACGGTATATGACCTGAAAACGGAATATAGCCGTTTAGAGGCTCAGAAGGAAAAGCTGGAAACGGAGTCTGAATCTGCGATTGCAAGGCTCTGGGACGAATATGAAATGACGTTCTCCGAGGCGGAAACATTCCGCCAGGAAGATTTGGGAACGGACAGCGAAATTACAAAACAGATTTCTTCCCTCAGAAGCCGGATTCGTGATTTGGGGAACGTTAACGTTGATGCGATTGAAGAACTGAAAAGTGTTTCTGAACGATACCGGTTTTTGACGGCACAACGTGACGATTTGCATAAAGCGAAACGGGATTTACTCCAGATTATTGAAGAAATGCAAACGGTGATGAAACGTCAGTTTAAAGAGGAATTTGATAAAATCAGTCAGCACTTTAAAACGACTTTCTCTGAGTTGTTTGGCGGTGGTCGTGCTGATATCACGCTGGAAGACGAAACGAATGTCTTAGAGTGCGGCATCAATATCAGTGTCCAGCCTCCCGGTAAAAAACTTCAGAGTCTGTCTCTTTTATCCGGTGGTGAACGTGCCCTGTCTGCAATTGCACTTCTGTTTGCAATTCTGCGGATTAAGCCGACGCCGTTCTGCTTCCTTGATGAAATTGAGGCGGCTCTTGATGAAAATAACGTATATCGTTATGCGGAATTTATTAAGCGATTCAGTCGCAGAACCCAGTTTATTTTGGTTACGCACCGTCGCGGCACCATGGAGGCAGCTGATGTTATTTATGGTGTCACTATGCAGGAGAAGGGCGTTTCCAAATTGTTGCAGTTGAATCTGGATGAAATTGAGGCATAAAGGGGATTATTTTGTTCATACTAACTCCGAATAAAATTTTTGCATGCCATGTTTTGCAGGATGGAGAAGAGTATGAAAAAAATAAGGAAACACAAGTTAATAGTTTCTGCGATCGGCGGTATTGTGGCCGGATTTTTAAACGGTCTGTTCGGTAGCGGAGGCGGCACGGTTATTGTGCCGTTCTTAGAAGAATTTTTAGATCAGGATGAGCATAAAGCGCACGCGACTGCCATCCTGATTATTCTTTGTTTTACAGTTTTGAGTCTGTTTTTTTACGGATTTCAGAACCATCTGAATCTTTCTCTTGCTTTGAGGGTTTCTGCCGGCGGCGTTTTCGGTGGATTGATCGGAGCAAAACTTTTAAAAAAATTGTCAGGACCTGCTCTCAGAAAAATCTTTGGAGCGTTTATGATTGTTGCTGCAGTCAGAATGGTGGTGGGTTGATGACAGCTGTTCTTTTAGCCGGACTTTTATCGGGCATTATCAGTGGAATGGGCATTGGTGGCGGAACGATTCTGATTCCGGCGCTGGCGCTTTTGTTGAAGGTGGGTCAACATGAAGCTCAGGGGATTAACCTTTTATACTTCATTCCAACGGCCATTGTTTCTCTCTGGATTCATTTTAAAAATAAACATGTCAATAGTAAAATCGCCTGGCCGATTATCCTCTTTGGTCTTTTGGGAGCTGTTTTCGGTTCTGTTTTAGCCGGATTTTTAGAAGCAAAACTGCTTCGGAGACTCTTTGGATTCTTTTTATTTGCCATGGGACTTTACGAAATTCTGAAAAAGGATAAAAAATTAAAAAAACCTCAGGAAAAATAGGTTTTCCTCTTTACCAAAAGGCAAAAATGTGATATGATAAATGTGTATATTTATGTGCTTGCATATTATGCAATTCTTAAGACGAAGAGTGAAGAATATGTACCGTATTTTAGATCAGATACAATGTCCTGATGATGTGAAACAACTGAATTTTTCAGAACTGTCTGAACTGGCAGCAGAAATTCGCCAGTACCTGATTGAGTCTGTTGCTAAAACAGGCGGACATTTGGCGTCCAATCTGGGTGTTGTGGAGTTAACTCTTGCTCTGCTTAAAACCCTGGATTTACCCAAGGACAGTATCGTTTGGGATGTTGGCCATCAAACTTATGTATATAAGCTTTTAACCGGCCGTCGGGAACAGTTTCACACGCTGCGCCATTATGGTGGCCTCAGTGGTTTTCCCAAAAGCAGCGAGAGTATATATGATGCATATAATACAGGGCATTCATCAACTTCAATTTCCGCCGCTCTGGGCATGACCCGGGCGTCCAGGCTTTTGGGGGATGACCGTTTGGCCGTTGCGGTAATCGGTGACGGCGCTCTGACAGGTGGCATGGCGTTTGAGGCCTTGAACGATGCCGGCACATACGGCAAGAATTTTATTGTTATTTTAAATGATAATGAGATGTCGATTGACAAAAATGTAGGCGGTCTTTCACGATATCTGACAAAACTCAGAACCAGACCGTCATATAACCAATTCAAATCCCGTCTTGAACAGGGAATGAACCACATTCCCGGCCTTGGATCTTCGTTGGTTCATGGGCTGAAAAAGGTGAAGGATACGTTCCGGTACATGCTGACTTCCACAACGGTGTTTGAAGATTTCGGTTTTACCTATTTGGGGCCGATTGATGGGCATGATCTGCCATTTTTATGCAGCGTCATTGAACGGGCAAAAACCATTCAGGCACCGGTTCTGATACATATTAAAACCAAAAAGGGAAAAGGTTATAAGTTTGCTGAGGACAAGCCTACGGACTTTCACGGTGTCGGTTCTTTTGAAATCGAAACCGGACAGCGCGTTGGAAGTGGCGATTCTTATTCTGCTGTTCTGGGTCGATGCATGTTGCAGTTAGGGGCACAGGATAAGCGTCTTTGTGCTGTGGTTGCTGCTATGACAGATGGAACAGGTTTAGGCAGATTTGCGAAAGAATTTCCGGAACGTTTTTTTGATGTCGGCATTGCGGAACAACATGGGATTTCTTTTGCAGCCGGGCTGTCAAAAAGAGGGCTTAAGCCGGTTGTGGCACTTTATTCCTCGTTTTTACAGCGTGCCTATGATCAGGTGCTCCATGATGTTTGTCTCCAGAATCTTGATCTGGTACTCTGTGTTGATCGGGCAGGCCTTGTGGGAGAAGACGGCGAAACCCATCAGGGGATTTATGATATTGCGTTTTTATCTCATATGCCCAATATGACAGTTCTGGCGCCTGCTAATTTTACGGAATTTGCAGAAATGCTGTCTTATGCGACTCAAAAGCACCATGGTCCCATTGCAATCCGGTATCCCCGGGGTGGTGTGTCTGAGAACTATAATGGTACTCCCTTTGTTTACGGAAAGCCGGACGTGGTTTGCTATGGCCGGGATGTTTGCATTCTGTCGGCGGGGCACATGTTGAAAACGGCGATGGAAGCGAAAAAGAAACTTTGTGAACGTGGCATCTCTGCAACGATTGTGAACTTGAGGACACTGTTTCCTCTGGATCAGCAGATGCTTTTGCAGCTTTCTAAATCTCATCGGCTTCTTTTGACTTTAGAAGATGGCGTGATTCACGGTGGAGTTGGCGAAAGTATTTTAGCCTGTGTTGCTGAAACTCACGTTCCGGTTCTGATAAAGGGTCACCGTGAAGGCATTGTACCACATGGCAAATGTGCTCTTCTGTATCAGCAATGCGGTTTGGATGCAGAGAGTATCTGCCGGGAGATTTCAGATTATTTGGAAAAGGAGACGAACCATGCGTAAACCGGAACTTTTAGCTCCTGCGGGAAGCCTTGACAGATTAAAAACGGCGATTGCTTTTGGGGCTGATGCCGTATATGCCGGTGGGGAAGCCTTTTCCATGCGGACGGCATCAAAAAATTTTTCTGCCGATGACTTAAAGCGTGGCAGAGAACTGACTTTGGCACAAAACAAAAAGTTATATATTGCGGTAAATATCATTCCCCATAACGAAGACTTAGAATCTTTGCCGGCTTACCTGACAGAACTCCGCGATCTGGCACCTGACGGTCTGATCATTTCGGATTTGGGCGTTCTGTCCATGGCAAAACAGTATGCACCGGAGATTCCCGTGCATATCAGTACCCAGGCGAACAACGTGAACTATGAAACCTTTCGCATGTGGCATAATCTGGGTGCCAGCCGTGTGGTTTGCGCCAGAGAACTTTCCTTTGATGAAATCAGGGAGATTAAACAGAACATTCCCAAGACGCTGGAAATTGAAGCTTTTGTTCATGGTGCTATGTGCATCTCCTATTCCGGACGTTGCCTTTTGTCAAACTATATGGCAGGTCGGGATTCCAACCAGGGAAACTGTGCACATCCGTGCCGTTGGAATTATCATCTGGTAGAGGAACAGCGTCCCGGTGAATATTTGCCTGTTTATGAGAATGAACGGGGTACCTTTATTTTTAACTCAAGAGATTTATGTATGATTGAATATATTCCTGAACTGGTTCAAAGCGGAATAGACAGTCTGAAACTTGAGGGAAGAGTTAAAACAGAATACTATGTTGCTACGGTTGTTAAAACATATCGCGAAGCCATTGATCGCTATTTTGAAAATCCGGAAGCGTATCAGACAGATCCTAAATGGCTGGAAGAACTTTCGAAGGTCAGCAACCGGCATTATACGACTGGATTTTATTTGGGGAAACCGGATGAAACGGCGCAGGTCTATGAAACCAGTGCTTATGTCCGGAACTATGATGTTGTAGCAGTTGTAACGGGGTATGATGAGATGACGGGGGATGTTCTTTTGGAACAGAGAAACCGCTTCTTCCGGGGAGACGAATTG
>JBGUTC010000011.1:0-4191 GCA_045132895.1 Clostridia bacterium | reverse complement strand
ATTTTGTTATTCTTCTACGCCCGAAATGGAAGAAAAGCTTTTTATGAACGAGTTGGCAGGCGGTTCGTTGTTGGATGTAGGAATTTACGGACTGCACTTTGCATCTCTTTTCTTTGGCAATCAGCCTGAGGATATCTGCAGTTTTTCACACATGGAAAACGGTGTTGATACCCACACGAATATTCTGCTGAAGTATCCGGACGGTGTGATTTGTTCTGTTTCTTCCGGTATCGATGTTTTAAAGCCGGAATCCGGGTATATTTATGGCTCTGAAGGATATATTTATCTGCCGGTGTTTTACGGTGCGACGGAACTTTATCTTTGTAAGGATGGGCAGGAAACGTTGATACAGAAGCCTTGTATCGGTGATGGATTTGAGGAAGAAATTATAGAAGTGTGTACATGTATTTCTTCAGGAAAAACCGAAAGCGCGCAGTATCCGCTTTCTGAAACGATTGCCGTTCTTCGTTTGATGGATACAATCCGGGAGAAAAACGGTATCCATTATCCTTTTGACCGTGTGGAGAATCCGGTATGAAAAATTATAAATTGACCATAGAGTATGACGGAACGCGGTTTAACGGATGGCAAAAGCAGGGGAATACAAAAAACACCATTCAGGAACGGTTTGAACATGTTCTGGCAGAAATGTGCGGCAAACCAATCGAAATTCATGCTTCCGGCAGAACGGATGCCGGTGTTCATGCAAAGGGTCAGGTGGCAAATTTTAAATGTGATACTGCTATGAGCTGCATAAAAATTCAAAGCTATTTGAATCGATATTTGCCGGAAGATGTCCGTGTTATTTCGGTTGAAGAAGCAGACGAAAGGTTTCACAGTCGCTTAAACGCAGTTTCCAAGACATACCGTTATACGTTTGCTCCGGAAAAGCCGGATGTTTTCATTAGAAAATATGTGTATGTCTGCGAAAGTAAGCCCTCTCCGGAGGCAATGCGTTCTGCGGCAGAACGCCTGATCGGAACCCATGATTTTATGGGCTTTTGTTCCCTGAAAAAGACTAAGAAATCTACGGTTCGGACAATCAATCAAATTGATATCAGAGAAGAAAACGGGTTGGTTATTTTTGAGATTAACGGCAATGGATTTTTATATAATATGGTCCGGATTCTTGCCGGAACCCTCTATGCCATTGGCGTTGGAGAATTGGATGAAACAGTTATAGATGACATTTTTGAAGAAAAGGACCGGGAAAAGGCAGGTGCAACACTTCCTGCTTGCGGTCTTTCGTTGATTGAGGTACAATACAGGAAAGAGTGATTTGTATGAAACTGATTTTTGTCCGGCATGGCGATCCGGATTATGAAAATGACACATTGACGGAACGGGGTTGGAAAGAAGCAGAAGCGTTGGTACCCCGGGTGGAGCGGTGGCATGCGAGTGATTTTTATTGCTCGCCGCTGGGACGTGCACAGGATACCGCTAAAACGGCGCTGAAAGGAAAAACTGACACGATCAAAACGCTGGAATGGCTCAGGGAATTTCATGTTCCTGTAGAAGATCCTGAAACGCACGAAGAGCGAATTCCATGGGATTTCATGCCGGCGTACTGGACAACGTTTGAGGAAATGTATGACCGTGAGGCATGGGTGAATGCACCTGTTATGCAAACAGGTGGTATTGCTCAAAGAAACGAATTTGTCAAAGAGGGAATGGATGTTCTTTTAAAAGAATATGGTTATGCGCGCAAGGGCAATTACTATGTAACAGAGAAAGGGAATGACAAAACATTGGTTTTCTTTTGTCATCTGGGTGTGCAGTTTGTTATTTTGGGGCATTTGCTTGGTCTTTCTGCGCCACTCCTCTGGCAAAACTTTTTTGTGGCACCGACTTCTGTTACGGTTGTTGAAACAGAAGAACGCGAAAAAGGAAATGTGGCGTTTCGCTGCAGAAAAGTAGGGGATACTTCTCATCTGTATATGGCGGGGATTGAGCCGTCAAAATCAGGATTTTTTCAATCTGTTTTCTAAATAAGGAGCTGTGATAGATCACAGCTCCTTATTTACGCTCTCGTCTTTTTATGAAATAAATGGTATCAATTCCTTCGCCACGGTCATTTTGTAAAACAGCCAGGGTTTCAAAGTCAAATTTCGAAAGAATTTTGATATGTGCCTGATTGGAAGACCATGTTCTGGTTATTATGTTCCTGGTTTTAAATGTTTTAAATAAAGTCTGGTACATGGTTTGTGTCAACCCCTGCCCTCTGGCTTCCGGTTTGATAATCAATGTAGAGATATAAAGATTCGGGCAGTTTTCTTGTTTGATGACATCGTTAGTATAGTTTTCTTTAAATGAAACAAAACCTAACAGCGCATCACCCTGACAGGCAACTAAAATACCTTGTTTTGTCATCTCGTTAAAATAAGATAAAATGCCACCGGACGCTTTGGCGTCGGATGAAAGATCCGGTTGTGTGGTAGATGAACGGGCAGAAAGAGGCGGCACAAACTCGCGGTCGGCATTGGAAACCATGGCAAGAAGCTCCTCATGAAATTCTTCATATTTGCCCGGCTGTAAGATTTTTATGTCCATTTTAGTGACCTCGTCTAAATTCTATATGAAGGATCGGCGTAATCTGTTATGATACTCAGCAAACTGTCGCCTTGTGCCAGTCTGTTCCTCATAACTCCAGCAGGGCAGGTGAGTTGTGTGGCTCTTGCTGCCAGCGGTTCTAACAGCTGCTCTTCACCGAAACCTCTTTCTTTCAATTTGTTTTCTGCTAACGACACCAGATTCATTAAAAGCATTTTAACATAAGCAGGATTTACAGGTAGCGCCTCGCCGTTGATGACTAAACGGCGAAGAATCATGTTGCGTTTGGGCGCATCCTTATATTCAGGCGGAAGTAAAGCAAAGAAATTGGTTAATAGTTCTTCTGCCTCTGAAAGTCCCAGGAAAATACCTAAATTAAAAGCTGCCGGCGCAAAAGCAGACCCGATAGGCTGCGCGCAATCACTTCGGACTTCCAGGGTTCCGCGGCGGGTAATCTCTACGTTTTTAAATGAGAGATAGCCGTCCATATCGTCGGGAATGCCCTGCGTATCAAAATAGTTTTCCAGTTCAACGGGGGGCATACAGTCATAATTTCCGTTTCGGTAAGTCAAAAACATGGATTTTTTGCAAATCATGTCTGTAATATCATCAAGTGTCTGAAAATTGCCGCAAACGGGACCTGTGTTATCAGCCAGGCAACCAAAGCCGCTGTGTTCCCACAGATAGTCACGGAAACAAAGAGTATTGGGATGGCTTGTCAGCTCCGGAAACGGCAATGAGTTTGCAAACAAAAGTCCGCGGACAAAATCCATGGACGCAAACAGCGTTAAGGCTTTTGGCAGAATAGCGGCATCAACATCTAAGTGAGTCTGAATGGAAGAAAGCCAGGCGGGAAAATCCGGAAAACGGTGAAAATATCCGCCGGAAAAATCAGATAAGAACCGGCGCAAAGTCCGATAAATCGGGTAGTCGACGGCTTTGGTTTCTGCCTTTTCGTGATGGGGATTGGTTCCTAAACCGGAAAGAGTGTGCCCCTTCGGCAAAAGGTAACTTTGGACCAAATCAAACAAAGCATAGAACCGATGGGCAACTGTAAGCAGATTTTTGCTTTTTGCCATGGCAAATTCAAAGTTATTGTAAGAATTATCAAAAGAAAGGCAGTCGTCATCTGCATTTACAAGAAAAACACCATTTCCGTGTATGTCCGTTTCACCGATTTTAAAACCGTTTTCCAATAGAAAAGCCGGTAGACCGGTGATGATTTCGTCGTGAACAGAACCTCCGTCTTTTGCGAGAAGAGGGAATTCCAGTTCAACGCCGACAAACTGTCTGCCTTCCTGAAAAAAACGGGATAAAAATGTTGATTCAACTAATTGTCTTGCGTTCATAGTGCCTCCTGAAACTGGCTGTTTTATGAAAAAAGAACAGGGTGACGGGCACCCTGTTTTGTTTATCGAATGACTTGAACTCCTGTCAACTGAACGGATGCCGTCAGCGAATCTTCTTTGAGTTCCTGAGGTTTAGCATAATCTGTTGAAAGATATTTTTTATTATCGTCAGCAAAAACAGTCACAACAACAGCATCATCGCCCAGCGCTTCCTGAGCTAAAATACAACCTAAGAAATTTGCACCGCCGGAAACACCGACACCGATGCCTAAGGTTTCAGAGAGCAACCGAG
>JBGUTC010000010.1:0-35198 GCA_045132895.1 Clostridia bacterium | reverse complement strand
CGTCAGGATACTATCCCAAATAATCCCCGTTTCCGTAACAATATTTGCATTCTTTATGATTTTCATCTGGGGTCACCTTCTCTTAATATCTGTGATATTCAAATCTTATCACAGATATGGAAAAATTTCAACTGTTTCCTGTGAAACAATCTGGGCAAAAGTTAGATTTTATCTTGCATTTCACCTTATGAAATGATACAATATTTTTATAAAATGAAGATTCAGGTGATCGTGATGAACTTTTTGAAAAAAACTATTTTACATACGGTTCTTGCAACGGTAATTGCGGCACAGACCATCACCGGCGTTTTCGCCGAAAGCCCTGCCACGGTCACTTTGGCAGAACCGTATTTTTCTGACGCCGGCGTCCTTTCCTGCGGCATGATGGCAATTCAGGCAGAGGGGAAATGGGGCTATGCAGATAAAAGTGGCAACGTGGTCATTGCGCCCGCCTTTGACTACGCCGCAAATTTTTATGAGGGCAAAGCCTTGGTCGGAACAAAAAACGACAGCGGCACCCTTGACTTGTTCCGGCTTTCCATGGACGGAACCCTAAGCAAGTTAAATCTCTCCGTACCGGAGGATTTGTTGTGTCCGCCGGAGGGCATCGCTCCGGACTACGGCTGGTTCAACGGCTATTTGTCCCTGCTGGGCATGGTATTAGACAGCCAGGGGCAGTTGGTGGATACTGCAACGGACTACGGCATCATTTCCGGCTTGTTTTCAGACGGGTTATTCTCCGCTACGGGTTATGATTCAGCAGGTGCACCCGTTATCTACTTTTTAGATGAAAGCAAAAAACCCATCCTGTCTTTCCCCTGCCAAACCCCTGACGGAAAGAACGGCGACGTTACCTTTGCAGAAGTGTATGAATTTTATGAAGGCTATGCCGCTGCATGGGTTAACACCCCCGGCGGTACCGCTTTCGGTCTGGTTGACCGCGAAGGAAAACTGATCTTTACCAGAAATTTTGATAAGGTGGCAACCATGAACCTCTTCGGCAACCAGGGCACCGGCGTTCTTTTCTCCGGCTGCGTCGTTGGCCGCCAGGCAGAAACGGGAAAATGGGGCGCTGTAGCAGCAGACGGTTCCGTTTGCGTACCTTTTGAATATGAAGATATGATGTGTTTTTCCGAAGGCTTGGCTCCTGCCAAGAAAGAGGGGCTCTGGGGCTTTGTTGACAATTCCGGCACTCAGGTGATTCCCTTTATGTTCCGGGACGTGACGCTCTTTTCCGGCGGAATGGCCCTTGTGAAACAGGAAGAAGGATTGTTCCTTGCCGATAAGCAGGGCAACCTCACAGAATTGCCCGCCGGTTTTGCGCCGGAGGGTCTCTCCGGTCTTTTACCGGACCGCGTTATGAGTTTTAAAGAAGAAGACGTTTTCGGACTTGCTTCACTTTCCATTGAGCCGGCTTTACCACGTCGCTCTGAGATGGCTCCCTGGGCCTATAACGAAGTGTGCCGCTCTGTTGAAGCGGGCTTAGTGCCCACCGAGCTCCAGTTTGCATTCCGGGACAACATCCGCCGGGATGATTTTGCCCGACTGGTGATGCAGACCTTACAGACCATTTCCGAAAAAACCGGCAGCTCTGTCCTTGATAATCTGCCGACTGATGCTGAACTTTATGAAAAGAATCCATTCCGCGACACCTGGCAACCCGATGTGATTCTGGCAAACCGGTTGGGCATCATCAACGGCATCTCTGAAACGCAGTTTGCGCCCAAGCAGTTCTTAAAGCGCCAAGAAGCTGCCGCCCTGCTCCTGCGCATGGCAGGTCTGTTGGCGGAAACGGATGCACAACATGCGGCTGAATTTTCTGACAGCGAATACATCGCCGATTACGCCAAAGCCGCCGTGGACTTTGTTACAAGCCGCGGCATCATGAACGGCGTGGGCGATAACCGCTTTGACCCTCACGGTCCTTATACCAAGGAGCAGGCTGCTATGACCATGCTCCGGCTTTACGAAGTTCTGACAAAAGAAGAACCAAAAGAAAGCACAACCGAAGAGAAAAATTCCGAGACTGAGGTGAATGACAATGAAACTGACGGAACTGTTTAAGGGAGATAAACTCTCCCTCTCTTTTGAGGTTTTTCCGCCTAAAACCGACATGGCCTTTGACTCTGTTAAGGCGGCAACGGAGGAGATTGCAAAATTGCGTCCCTCTTTTATGAGCGTGACCTATGGAGCCGGCGGCGGCACCAGTCGCTATACTTTAGAGATTGCCAAAAATATTAAGCATCATTACGGCGTACCCACCCTGGCACATCTGACCTGTGTTTCTTCTACCAAGGAAACCGTTCTTTCGAAAATTGAAGAAATGAAAGCCTCAGGGATCCAGAACGTTATGGCGCTCCGCGGCGATCTGACGCCGGAACTGGAAAACAGTGACCGGAGCCATTGGTGCTATCAGCATGCGATTGACCTGATTCATGATATTAAGGCAAGCGGTGCGGATTTCTGCATTGGCGGCGCCTGCTATCCGGAAATTCATCCGGAAAGCCCCAATCAAAAAGAGGATATCCGCTATTTAAAGGAAAAGGTGGATGCGGGATGTTCCTTCCTGACCACCCAGATGTTTTTTGATAATAACTTGTTATATAACTTTTTGTATAAAATCCGGGAAGCAGGGATTACCGTTCCCGTGATTCCGGGCATCATGCCTATCACCAACGCCAATCAGGTCGACCGGGCCATTAAACTGTCCGGCTCCTTTATGCCCCAGCGGTTTAAGAGCCTGGTGGATAAGTTCGGCTATTCGCCCGATGCCATGAAACAGGCGGGCATTGCCTACGCCACCGACCAGATTATTGACCTTTTTGCCAACGGCATTCAGAATGTTCATGTTTACTCCATGAACAAGCCGGAGGTCGCAGAAAAAATTCTCAGCAATCTGTCAGATATTTTAAGTTGATGGAAACACTCATCACGGTCAGGCGTTTCGATGCGCCACCCCTTGATTATCAGGAAATTCTGCGCTATGCCGGCGCAAAGGAAGCCGTGCCCGAAATTCTTGCGCTTTTGGAAGATTGCCTGAAAGAAGCAGAAGGTGTTCCGGTTTTTTCCGCCTGTTACGGCGAATTTCCTGTCAGCATGTCAGAAGATACGCTGACCTTTCCGTTCGGGACCGTTTCGTCCCGGGATCTTGCCAAAAATCTGGCAGGATGCCAGCGCGTTTTTCTCTTTGCCGCAACGCTGGGCATCGGCTTTGACCGGCTCTTGGCCCGGTATGCCAAAATATCCCCCGCCCGGGCGCAGATGCTTGGCGCTATTGGGACAGAGCGGGTGGAAAGCCTTTGCGAAAAACTGGTCGCCGAACTGAAAGAAGAGCATCCGGAACTTTGCCTGAGACCACGGTTCAGCCCGGGGTATGGCGATTTGCCCCTTTCCTTCCAGCAGGATATTTTCTCTGTGCTGGATTGTCCCAGAAAAATCGGTCTGACTTTAAACGGAAGTCTGTTAATGTCACCAACCAAGTCTGTGACCGCCATCATAGGAATTGCCCATGATGCGGCGGTTGCTCCAGACAAATGCAGAACCTGCACCAAAGCGGACTGCACATATAGGAGAACGCTATGAAACTTTTAGACTTTTTAAAAGAAAATCTGCTTTATTTAGATGGCGGCATGGGTACCCTGCTGCAGGCTCAAGGTCTGTTGCCCGGAGAACTGCCCGAGCGGTGGAACCTGTCTCATCCTGATGTTATTACGAAGATTCACCGGGATTATTACGATGCCGGCAGCCACGTTGTCAGCACCAATACCTTTGGGGCAAACACCTTAAAATATGCCCCTGAAGAACTGGAGGCTATTGTCTCTGCCGCTGTGAAAAACGCCAGAGCTGCCATGGAAAGCAGCAAAGGCACTCAGGAAAAATGGGTCGCTCTGGATATTGGCCCCACAGGGCGCATGCTGGCGCCTTACGGTGACTTTGATTTTGAAGATGCCGTTTCTGTCTTTGCCGAGACGGTTAAACTGGGCGTCAGATACGGCGTGGATCTGATTATCATCGAAACCATGAACGATAGTTATGAAACCAAGGCAGCGCTGCTGGCTGCTAAAGAGCATGCTGATTTGCCGGTTTTTGTTTCCAATGCCTATAGCGAAGACGGCAAACTGATGACCGGTGCATCACCGGAAGCCATGGTTGCCATGCTGGAAGGCATGGGCGCAGATGCCGTTGGCGTTAACTGCTCGCTAGGTCCAAAAGCACTGGCAGGTGTTGTCAGAGAATATCTTGCCTGCGCCTCGGTTCCCGTTTTAATGAAGCCTAACGCAGGATTGCCTAAGGCAGAAAACGGCAAAACGGTTTATGACGTTCTGCCGGAGGAATTTTCTTCAGATGTTGCTTCGCTCATGCAAGAAGGCGTCCGGATTGCCGGTGGCTGTTGCGGGACCACGCCGGCATATATCGCTGCGCTGACTGATAAAACGGCAGGCTGTCAGCCTGTTCCCGTTACGGAGAAAAACCTGAGCCGGGTCTCCTCCTATACCCATGCGGTAACCTTTGGCAAAACGCCCGTTTTAATCGGTGAACGCATTAACCCCACCGGTAAAAAACGGTTTAAAGAAGCCCTTATACAGCATGATATTGACTATATTTTAAAAGAAGGTCTGAATCAGCAGGAAAAAGGCGTTGCTATTTTAGACGTTAACGTGGGTCTGCCGGATATTGACGAGGTAGACATGCTGAAAACCGCCGTTTGCGAACTCCAGGCTATCATTGACCTGCCCCTGCAGATTGATACCTCAAATGTTGATGCCATGGAAACGGCTCTGCGCCGATATAACGGAAAAGCCATGGTCAACTCCGTCAGCGGCAAACAGGAGAGCATGGACGCAGTATTTCCTCTGGTAAAAAAATATGGCGGTCTGGTCGTCTGCCTGACCTTAGATGACAGCGGCATCCCCGCAAAAGCCGAAGACAGAGTAGAAATTGCCAAGCGGATTCTGGCAGAAGCAGAGAAGTATGGAATCAGAAAAAAGGATCTGATTTTTGATCCTCTGGCGCTGACTATCAGCGCTGATGATCAGGCAGGGATTGAAACACTCCGTGCCGTTGGCATGATGCAGGAACTGGGGTGCCACACATCTTTAGGCGTTTCCAACGTGTCTTTTGGCCTGCCCAAGCGGGAATGCATCAACAGCACGTTTTTCGCTCTGGCGTTGGGCAGGGGCTTGTCCGCCGCCATTATGAATCCCTACTCGTTAGACATGATGAAGACTTATCACGCTTTCTGCGCCCTTGCCGGCATGGATGAAAGTTGCGGCAACTATATTGCCTTTGCAGAAACGCTGCCGGATGCTGCTGCCCCCGCAGCAAGCACCGCACCTAAGCAGGAAGCAGAATATAAATCTGCCCTGCAGCGCGCCATCGTCAAGGGATTAAAAGACCAGGCAGCACAGCTGACAAATGAACTGGTCAGCGCATCAGACCCCCTTTCGTTAGTGCAGGAGGAGGTCATTCCCGCCCTGAACATCGTTGGCACAGGATTTGAGAACAAAACCGTGTATCTGCCCCAGCTTCTGATGAGCGCTGAAGCGGCAAAAGCGGCTTTTGAGGTCATTAAAGCCAATCTGCCTGCCACAGATGCCGGCGGAAAATGCTCCTTCGTCATCGCTACCGTGAAAGGCGATATTCACGACATTGGGAAAAATATCGTTAAATTATTGCTGGAAAACTACGGTTTTCAGGTGACAGATTTAGGCAGAGACGTACCGCCGGAAACCATTGTTGAAACCGCCATCCGGCTCCATGCGCCCATTGTTGGGCTCAGTGCCCTGATGACCACCACGGTGCCCGCCATGGAAGAAACCATTGTTCTGTTAAAAGAAAAAGCGCCCTGGTGCAAAGTCATAGTTGGCGGCGCGGTTTTAAATCAGGAATATGCCGATGCGATCGGTGCGGATTACTACGCAAAGGACGCTATGGAGGCAGTCCGATACGCGGAGGAAATACAAAACCGAAGGGCATAAAATCAAAAAAATATAAAAATTTGTTGTAAATCCTATCGTAGCCTGATGCTGCGATAGGATTTTTTGCAGGGAATTCCCCAAGACAACGACAAACGAAAAAGCCTCCCATTACACAAATCCGAAGCGACCCTGGCGATAATGCTGAATATGAATGTCGCAAAACCGGTGCCCGGACAACACTTCGACACAATGGTGATTATGTGAATCTCCCGGTTGGCTGGAGAGAAGTTTAAACAATAAAAAAACGCCCCGATGTTTTACATCGGGGCGTTTTTTGTATACTGAAAACCACGCGATAGTCGCGTGGTTGAAAAGAGGCTTTGCCGATGAACAGAAAAGAAACATTAGAGAATCAGATAAAAATAGTTATATAGAAGAGAGAGAAAATTAGCAGAAAACTCTAGAGGGTAAAGCCTCCCTTGTGTAAAGGGAGGTGGGTTTGCGTAGCAAACTCGGAGGGATTGTGTTTGCTTAAAATTGAGATAATGCTCAAAAAGAAAGTTTTTTAAAACAATCCCTCAGTCTCACTGCGTTCGACAGCTCCCTTTGCACAAGGGAGCCTATTTTTATTCTCATATTACACGAATAGTTCGCTATAATAACCCATTTATGGGTAGCAAGTAACAAATGCATGGCTGGCAGGCCAATAAAAAAGCGCACTTGTGCGCAGCCAGTAGTGGGTAGGGCTATGCCCGAAAATGAAATACCACCCGCTATGCGGGTGGATATTTTTTTATTCAACCGTTTTACTCAAAAGGAAAACGGCACCCAAAATCATAATAATTCCAATAACCGCCGGCAGGCTCAAAGGCTCGTGAAGAAACAGAATACTGTAAACGGTTGCGGACATAGGCTCCACAATGGCAAGTGATGCCGCCGTTCCCACCGGAAGCGATTTAAGAGACAGGGTATAAAGAAAATAAGGAATAACACCACTGGTCAGACCGATACCAATAAACAAAGGAAGCACCTGAACAGGGTTTTCAAAGGTCAATCGGAAAACCGTGACGGGTTCTCCAAAACAAAGGGCAAAAACCGCCATAAAGATAAACGTATACATACTGGCAGAGACGGGGTTATACTTCCTTCGCATCTGAAGTTTTGCAAAAATATTATAGGAGCTGTAGGCAACGCCTGCCAAAAGACCAAAGACAACACCCAGAAAATGAAACTTCAGACCGCCCACAATGCCGGAAACCAGACAACAACCGATTAACATTGCAACAACAGAAACAAATTTTGCTTTCGTCATGGACTCCCCTAAAAATAAAACGGAAAAAATCATGACCAAAACCGGCGCGGTATACATCAGAATCACCGCCGTTGCCACAGAGGACATCTGCATGGAAATATAGTAAGAAACCGCCGTCAGAAACATGCAGAAACCGCTGCAAATAAACTGGAACAGTTCCTGCAGGGTAATCCGGAATAAACCGCGGTTAAAAATCAAAGCATAGACAACCATGGCAAGAGCCGAAACCAATCCGCGCATGACAATCATCTGCGGAGCCGTAAAACCCAGGGGTGACAGGGCATGAACAAAAAGACCGGAGGTGCCCCAGAAAAGTCCGGCAACGATAATAAATAAAATGGACTGCTTCTTCAAAAATAATCTTCCTTCCAACAATCGGACAAATTAATGCTGATAAAAATCACGTCTGAACTGCTGACGGCGCTTCTCCCGTTCGCGGCGCTGACGCTTGGATTCCGCTACAGAGCGCAGAATCAGAACCAGAACAATCAATGCCAGGGGCACCATGACCCAAACGCTGAAAATCACGCTCCAAAGGGTCTGGAAAATCATTTTCAGAAAACTGCGCGAAACGTCCCGGGACGCAACCAGGTCAACACTACCAACTGACTCACCATCATAAAAATATTCTAGGCGACCCAGAATATCGCCCTTTTTAATCGGGGCAACAATCTTCTCTTCCGTATAAACCTCCTGCGTCAGTTTATCTTTGTCAAACTGTTTTGGCAGAAGAACTTCCAACGGCACCTTGGCAGACAGAATAGCATGTTCATCGCCTTTGGCCCATTTCACATCACGGGTTGAAACAATTTCATTGGTATCTGCCACGGTCTGCATGGCAAAACCTTTAAAAACATAGTCATAAAGCGCAATGGAATCAATAAAGGAATAGCTTCCGGTTTCATTCACCGGCGCATTCATCGTCACACAGTAATACCCAACGCCCTTGCGGTTAACATAAGACGTCAGACAGTAACCCGCGTCACTGGTGTGACCGGTTTTGATACCCTGAGCGCCCTCATAGATATACCGATGGCCCTTCATGGGATTTAACAGAGCATTATTCGAGGAAAGATATCGAATCTCCTCATATCGGTTCGTAGGAGGAATTTCATAAGTCGGGGTGGCAACAATGGTGCGGAACAAGTCATTTTCCATGGCTTTCTGCACCAGTTTCATCATATCCCGGGCGGTTGTGTAATGCTCCGGGTCATGGTAACCGTGGGCATTCATGAAATGCGTACCGGTCATGCCCAGTTCTTCTGCCCGTTTGTTCATCAAATCAATAAAAGCCGGAATATCGC
This sequence comes from Clostridia bacterium, assembly GCA_045132895.1. Taxonomy (GTDB): domain Bacteria; phylum Bacillota; class Clostridia; order UBA1381; family UBA9506; genus UMGS755. The sequence continues at coordinate 26,664 of JBGUTC010000010.1, read as the reverse complement.
CGCTCACAGCCTCCGCCAAAACATTAGCTGCATCGTTGGCAGAATGAACCAAAAGACCGTATAAAAGCTGCTCAACGGTCAGCACTTCACCGGCTAAAATACCCATATTACTGCCATCACGGTCAATCTGCACCGCGGTTTCACTAGCGGTCAACGTGGCAGCGGGGTCCAGATTTTCAATGGCCAGCATGGCAGTCATAACCTTCGTTGTACTGGCAGGATATGCCTTCTTGTCCGCATCCTTTTCATACATGATTCTGCCGGTTCCTTCCTGTACCAAAATGGCAGACGTCGACTCAATATCCGGTTGTTTAACCTCCGCAAAAACGGAAAAACTCTGCAGAAGCAGCATGCATATTAAGAACAGAATCGCTGTTTTTTTCACAACGTTTCCTCCTGTTTTCATAAATTTTTCTACTTATTTTTATTTATTATATCATTATGCCGTGACTCTGTCAACACAGATGCTCACTTCCAGATATTTTCTTAAACTTCCTGATATTTCCACAATTTTTTCATTTTTTGTTGAATATATCTAAAAGTTTTTAAATTGCTTTGTCAAATTTATTGAAACCGCGAATTGAAAAATATGTCGAACCGTGGTATTATAATGGTACACAAACAAACACAACAACCAAACTTTTTCATTTTCCCTCCTTTATAATAATAAAGGACACCTTACAGAACAAAGGACTGGCACCGCGCAGTCCTTTTTTCTTTGCCTTTTTTCATTGACATTATTTTCTAAAACTGATACAATGAACCTAGATTTTTTGGAAGGAAGGGTCACTATGTACTCACTGGCTGAAACAAAACGGGATAACAGGCTCTATCTTTTTATTCTGGTGAGTTTGCTCTTACCCTACTTATATTGCGGATTCCGTTATTTTCCGATTTTAGATGACTATATCCAGTTCTGGGCATATCCGGCCCGGGAGGATTTATCCTATGTGTACCTGACCATTGGGACGCTGTCGATTCGCCCTCTGGCGCATCTGTTAGACCCCTTGTTCTGGGGGCAGTTCTGGCCGGCTATGGGCGTTGCTCTGGTTTTGGTGACATTGCTGCTCTTTATCTCAGCAATGTTCTTTGCAAAGACCTTACAAGCCTTTCATTACAGGCTTTCGCCCTTCTTTTTCCTGATTTACCTGCTTTTTCCCCTGGGAATGGAAGGGAGATATTGGCTCTCTTCCTCCACGAGAATTGTAACAGGCCTACTGTTTTCATCTATCTCGCTCCACTTTTTATCCATTTTTCTTAAAAAACGGCATAATGCGCTCCTTTTTCTGTTATTTTTTACTTTTCAACTGCTTTCCTGCGGATTTTATGAAAGCGTGACGGTTTTTTCCGTTTCCGCAGCAGTTCTTCTGTTTTTATTGGGGTTTTTCTCCAACAGAAAAAAGCGGTTTTTCTTTGTACCTGTTGTGTCTGTCTTGAATATTGGGCTGATGTTCCTTTATTATCGGGTATTTGCCGACCTGGGGCCGACAGAATCCCGGGCAGCCGGGCTTTCTTTAGAGAAGATTCCGGAGAATTTTCTTGCTGTCTGCTCCCAGATCAGAGAGATTTTTTCCATGACCTGGGACGCAACGGTGGTTGGCTCGCTGCGAGGCATCTCTCTCCTTTTCAGCAGCGGTTTTTATGGTATTCTGCTGCTGATTGGAACCGTTCTTTGTTCGCTGATTCTCGCAGGGTTTATCAAGTCTTCCCAATCTTATACATGGAAAAAAACCTGCCTTCTGGTGGGCTCTGGCTGCGCTCTCTTTGTAGCACCCCTCGTCCCCAACCTGCTGGCAGAAAACGTCTGGATAACAAACCGGAGTATCTTCGTGTCTCTGATTGGTCTTGGGCTGATGTTGGAGCCGCTCTGGGCATGGTTACGGAAAAAGAACCTGCGAAGATGCTTTTGCTTCGTGTTTGCCTTTCTATTTTTGACGGCAACTGTTAATGAATATGACATCTATCGTCGGGCAAATGGACTGGATCAACGGCTTTTGGAGCAGGTTGTCAGCCAGATTCAGTTTAATGAAGCCGAAAGTGGTATCCGTGTTTGTGTTTTATTGTCGGATGAGGTCAAAGTGGAGCAGAATGCAAGGTATAAGGATCATGTCAAGAGTGTTTTTGACTCTGACTGGGCATTAACCGGCGCTTTAAGACAAAAAGTGGGGGACTTTTCAATCGCTTATGCATGTCCCGTTCTCCCGGGAATGGAAGTGGATACTGAAGGGATGCAGGTTGTGAGCCTGGAGCATATAACGGAATAAATCATTCTCTGATGTTAAAAAACCCTACCGCAAAATTGCGGTAGGGTTTTTTTGTGAAAACTCACAGCGTTTATTCAGTAATGATAACCGTTCTGCCATTGCCGTTCCACTGAACGTCTGCCCCGAATGCCTCAGCAATTACACGGGCAGGAACCATCGTTCTGCCATTTAACAGCTGGGCGGGAACATCAACACTAATAGCCTGGCCATTTTTATAAATGGAGTTTGCGCCAATCTGAATATTGACCGTTGTTGCGCCACGCTTAGCCGTTGCCGTGCTGGTAGCACCGTCCCATTCAACATCAGCACCCATAGCCTCAAAAATAGAACGGAGGGGCACCAAGGTTCTGCCCTCTAAAATTTCCGGATTTTGTGCATAGGAATGGAAGGAAATTCTTTTGCCGTTATAGAAAACATGAATGCCGCTGTTAACAGAGTTATCTGTCAGGTAAGAAATGCCTTCCTCTTTACAATACTGTGCAGCATAAGAACCCTCTGAGCAGTATACAATTGCTTTAGGGCAATCCTTAACCGGATTCAGAAGAATGTCAGAAACCGTATCGGGAATATAAACCGCTTCTAAATCCTGGCAGCGGCTGAATGCGGAGATACTGATTTTTTTTGCTCCGTAGGGCAAAACAACCTGTACCAGACCGGTTGAATTAAATGCGCCCCAACCAATTTCTTCTAAAGTTGTCGGGAAAATCACATTCTTTAACGCCTTACAACCTTCAAAAGCACTATCACCAATGACCTTTACACCATTGGGTATCACAACTTCTTCCAGGGATGTACAATTGATAAATGTTTTCTCTGCAATTGTTTCAACCATGGGGCTCAGGACAACACGTTTCAGATTTTTACAACCCTCAAACATCTTTTCTGAACCAAAACGCTTGTTCAGCACCACGCTGATATTGGATACATCCATTTCGGTAATGGCGGTATAAGCAAAGCAACCGCCGCCAACGCTCTCAATGCCCTCAGGAAGTTTCGCAGAACTGAGAGATGTACAGTTTTTAAAAACGTCATTATACAGAGTTTTGAGCGTTGAAGGAAGTTTGATTGTTTTCAGGCTTTCACATCCCTCAAATGCTCTTTCCTGAATGGTTTCAATTCCTTCAGGTAAGGTAATCTGCTCAAGTTGATCCTGTCCGCCGGCAAAAGTTGCAGGAATTTCTTTAATCTTTGCTTCAATTTTAACTGACATAATTTTCGGACTATAATAATGGTATAAAAGTGATTTTTCTAACTTTGTAACCGGGCATCCGTAAATAGACTCCGGAATAACAACATCGCCGCCCTGACCAACATACTTGGTAATGGTGACCTCGTTATCTAAAAGACTAAACTCCCAATCTCCTTCTGTCAACGCGAAAGTGGTCAAAGAACAGAAAAGCATGATTGAAACCACGGCAACTGCCATTGTGAGTAAAATTTTAATTTTTTTCATTCTTATCTTCCTTCTTTATAATTTTATGGTTCAATTTTATCTGTGCCCATGTAAGGAATCAGAGCTTCCGGAATGGTAACGCTGCCGTCAGCATTCTGGTAATTTTCCAGAATAGCTGCCACAGTTCTCCCTACTGCAACGCCGGAACCGTTTAATGTATGAATAAACTGGGGTTTATCCTTGGGAGATTTCTTGAACTTAATGCCAGCACGACGTGCCTGGAAATCTTCAAAGTTACTGCAGGAAGAAATTTCAACATATCTGCCGTAACTGGGCATCCAGACTTCAATGTCATATTTCTTAGCCGCCGTAAAGCCTAAGTCACCAACACAGATTTTAACAACGCGGTAGGGAAGTCCCAGACCCTTCAGAACATCTTCAGCATCCAGTACCAGGCTTTCCAGTTCATCATAAGAGGTTTCAGGGTCAACAAACTTAACCAACTCAACCTTATTAAACTGATGCTGACGGATGAGCCCACGGGTATCACGTCCGGCAGAACCGGCTTCTGCACGGAAACAAGCGGAATATGCCACGTGGCGAATCGGCAGATCTTCAGCAGATAAAATCTGGTCGCGGTACAAGTTGGTAACAGGAACTTCTGCCGTCGGGATCAGGAAATAATCTGTGTCCATAACTTTAAACGCATCCTCTTCAAACTTAGGAAGCTGACCGGTACCAACCATGGAATTTCTGTGAACCATGTAGGGCGGGAAAATTTCTGTATATCCATGATCATCTGTATGCATATTCAAGAAATAGTTAATAACGGCACGTTCTAAGCGGGCGCCCAGACCTTTATAAACGGTGAAACGTGCACCGGTAATTTTTGCGGCTTTGCCGGCATCTAAAATATCCAGTTTTTCACCTAAATCCCAATGTGCCTGGGGTTCAAAGTCAAACTTTGTGGGTTCGCCGAACTTTCTGATTTCTTCATTATCATCGTCCGTATCCCCGTCAGGAACAGAATCATTGGGAATATTCGGGATCCGCATCATCATTCCTTCAATTGCTTCTTCCAGTTCACGGATTGTAGCGTCTAATGCTTTGATTTCTTCGGACAATTTCTTCATTTCTTCAAAAATCGGTGCAACATCGCCACCCTCTTTTTTAATCTGAGGAATCTGTTTGGAAACCGTATTCTGTTTATTTTTTAACTGCTCTGCTTCATACAGTGCGTCACGACGCTTTGAATCAAGAGCTAAAAGTTCATCAATTTTATCTTCTTCTTTACGGCGCGCAAGAGCTGCCTTTACTTTTTCCGGTTCCTGTCTGATTAATTTAATATCCAGCATGTTATTTCTTCCTTTCTGCTTTTTAACGTTTTAAATTTTCCTGATAATTAAGCTGTGCTTTTAAAATTGCATCTTCTTCTTCACCGGAAAGTTCAAAAAGTGCCTTTCCGTTCTGAATCGGTTTTAAATATGTTGCAGTTTGCTGTCTTGAATAAACACCGTTAATAACAAAGCCGGTATCAGAATCATCTAACAACGCAGCTGCAAAACTCTGATTGGAATTATTACCGCCAAAAGCATTGTAACGAATGGCGCCAATTTTTTTAACGCAGGTTTTTGACTCAGCTTCCAAATTTTTCAACCGTTCATCTGCCTGATGATAATCTTCCATAATCTTGGAACATTTTTCATAGTAGTTCACGATTGCTTCCGTAATATTTTTTCCGTCGCCGTCTTTTAAAATTCTTTTTGACCGACGACTGACTTTTCCGGCCACAATCAGCGCAATCATTGAAAATATAAACCCAACAAGGCAAAAGGCTGCGCTGTAAAGCAAAATCAGTTCCTGAGGAATAAAAAATCCATAGATTTCCATTTTTAGTTCATCTCCGTATTTTAATACCTTGTAAAACTTTCAAAACTGCACTTTTTATCAATATTTTTATTTTATAATGAACTATCACATAATTTTTTTAAAAATTCAAAAAAAGCACAATTTTGAAGTTCCAATTTTTTACAATTATCCGATAATATTCATGATTCTTTCAAAATCTTCGTTGTTATAATACTCAATCTCGATTTTTCCGCGATTTTTCTTATTTTGAATTTTAACCTTTGTTCCCAGAGAATTTGACAACTTTTTCTCCAGACTGGAAAGGTACCGTTTCATTTCTTCATCGACGGGATTTTTCTTTTTCGGTTTTTTCACGGTCAGAAGAGTTTTAATCAGCGCTTCTGTCTGGCGAACATTCAAACCGTCTTCCACAATTTTTCTTGCCGCCATTAACTGAATACCTTCATTTTCTGTTCCCAGCAATGCTCTGACATGACCAACAGTCAATTCTTTCTTTAACACAAGTTCCTTAATTTCGTCACAAAGTGACAAAAGTCTGATGCTGTTTGCCACAGCAGAACGACTTTTTCCAACCTTTTGCGCTACCTGTTCCTGCGTCAAAGAGAATAAATCCATCAGTTCACGATATCCTCTGGCTTCTTCAAAAGGATTCAGGTCTTCACGCTGCAGATTCTCAATCAGAGCGATTTCCATGGTTTCCTGATCATCAAAATCACGGATCACAACGGGTATTTTCTTAAGGCCGGCCAGTTTAGATGCTCTCCAGCGACGTTCACCGGCAATAATCCTATAAAAACCGTTATCAAGTTTTTTAACCACAATCGGTTGCAAAACGCCATATTTCTTAATAGAATCAGCCAGAGTTTCCAGTTTTTCCTGATCAAACTCAGTTCTCGGCTGATCTTTATTCGGCTCAATTTCTGAAATTTTCAATTCCAAAACCTGTTCACTGCTAACATCGACAGCTGCTGAATCGGTTTTATATAAAATATCAACGCCTTTTCCTAAGCCTTTTTTCTTCATGCTTGTTCTGACTCCTTTGCCTGATTATTCTTTAAAACTTCTTTTGCCAGCTTTAAATAACTTCTGGCACCTTTTGAATACTTATCATAGGTAATAATCGGTTCACCAAAGCCCGGTGCCTCTGACAGTCTGACATTACGGGGAATGACCGTTTTAAACACACTATCAGGGAAAACCTTCTGAACTTCTTCCATAACCTGATTGGAAAGAATTGTCCGGGAGTCAAACATCGTTAAAAGAATGCCCTCGAAAACCAGTTTAGGATTCAGACTCTGTCGCATATTTTTAAAGGTTTCGACCATCATGCTGAGACCCTCTAAAGCATAATACTCGCATTGAATCGGAATTAAGAGACTGTCTGCTGCTGTAAAAGCATTCATAGTTAAAAGCCCTAAAGAGGGAGGACAGTCAATAATCACATAGTCATAATCCTTTGAAACAGAGTCAATGGCATTTTTCATCAGATAGTTTCTGTTTTCAATAGAAACCAGTTCAACTTCAGCACCGGCAAGGTCAATATTTGCCGGGCAAACCCAAAGATTTTTTGATTTTGTTTCAACAATTACATCTGACAATGGGGTTTCATTGATTAAAACGTCATAAATTGTTTCTTCAATCTGCTCTTTATCCACACCAACACCGCTACTGGCATTTCCCTGTGGGTCAAAGTCAATTAAAAGAACTTTTTTCTTCAACGTTCCAATGCAGGCAGCAAGATTCACAGCAGTTGTTGTTTTACCAACACCGCCTTTTTGATTTGCTACAGCAATCACTTTCGCCATTTTTATGTTCATTCCTTTCTGCATTTGGATATTCCTATTGTACCACAGATCGGCCGTCATTTCAAGGTTTTCTTTTCATGTTTCATGTGAAACATCGCGAATTTTTTCAATAAAATAACCCTTGCAGAATGTCCTGCAAGGGCTTAATGTTTCACATGAAACTTATTTGCTTATTTCAAGGATTTTCATCTCAAAATCGCCATTTGGAGCCTCTACGGTGACAATGTCACCAACCTTTTTACCAAGGATTGCTTTACCGACAGGAGACTCATCAGAAATTTTATTATTCATAGGATCAGCTTCTTCAGAGCCTACAATATAATAAACTTCTTCCTCTTCCATATCAATATCTAAAACCTTAACTTTGATACCCATGGAAACAACATCTGTTGAGATTTCATCGTCATCAATCACTTTTGCATTTTTCAGCATTTTTTCAAGTTTAACAATTTTTAATTCAACTTCTGCCTGTTCGTTCTTTGCCTCATCATATTCAGCGTTTTCGGATAAATCGCCAAATCCTAAAGCAACTTTAATTTTTTCAGAAATTTCTTTTCTTTTTTCTGTTTTTAAATATTCCAGTTCACGTTCACGTTCCTTTAAACCTTCATATGTTAAGAATACTGTCTTTTCAGACATTTCTGTCATCCCTTTCAACCAATTTTTCATTCTTTAATTCACTATTATAAACAATTACATAGGTTTTGTCAATCATTATTTTTAATTTTGGTAATTCTTAACAAATATCTGTCGAAAAATTCTCTGACATGATTTTTCTCATGGCTTTTTTTCAAATTTTCTGCCAAAAACTCTACGGCGCCCTGATCCAGATCAGAATAAGGCATCAACCCGGCAAATAAATGCTTTTTAGAAAAATAAACCTGACTTTTTTCTATATTATATGAAAAATCACAGTGTTCCTCAAATCCATCCAAATCAATTTGTAATATAGAATCGTTTTGAGGCTCCTTTGAATGTAAGCTGATATACAAACCATATTCTTCTAAAAAGAAAGCAGACAATTCTGAAAAGCGCTCCGGATGATTAGTTTTTAAAGTAATCTTCCGCACATATTGATAGCATTTCAAAATGGCCTCTTTAACCCGCTCAGGATCATTGGAAGAAAGCATCAACGTACTGTCAGACAAATTAACTCCTTTTTCTCCGGCGCATTTCCTTAGTATATCATATAATTTATAATTTATAACCGATTTTCCGTCATAAACCGAAAAGGCTTCCCGCAAACTGTCAGCCATCTTTAAACCTTTAACCGTTTTTGATACAATAACCCTCCGGACACCTTCTTCTTTTACATAATCAATCCATCGACTCAATGCTTTTTCCGAGGGTTTTTCTAAAAAAATCGGTACTAAATAAACAAAAAACTCTTTTCCTTCTATGATAAAAGACCGTTTGCACCGTTTTAAAGCACGTTTAAAAAAAATTCCCTGATCATATTTTGAAAAAACCGGTTCAAAATGAATGATAGCTGATTGCATAAAAAAATCCTCCATAAACTGTAAATACTACAGTATATGGAGGAAATTTTCATATAATACCAGAAATTTTTCTCTGGAATACAGGGCGTTAAGAACATCTAATAACATATTGGAAGATAACCGGCAGGGAAGAGATAAAAACCGAAGAAATTCTTCCCGTTTTTTCCGGCTATCAGCACCGCCGGAAAGGCCCAGCAGAAAAAAATCTGACTTGGTAATTTTTTCCGATTCATCTTGTTTCTGACTGCACCCTGCCAGAGAAAGAGCCGAAAGCAAGGCTTCATCCCGCATGCCCTCAACTCCTAAAAGACCTTCTTTTCCCGGCTCAGTTTTCCGCTTTTCCTTTCCCTCAACAGAAGGAATGAATGCATGTTTTACATTTTTACCTGCCAGACAGTTTTTAATATAATTTCTGATTTTAAAACCGGCACTGTCAGAATCTGTTAAAACAATAATCCCCGTTTCATCAGCCAGACGGGACAGTAAGGAAAGCATTTCCTTATTTTTAAAAATCATGAACCCGTCTGTCTGAATAATGTTGGCATCGACTAAAGAAGAAAGCCGGATTTTATCATATTTTCCCTCGACAACGAGCGTTTCCTGAATCTTCATCAGTGAAGTCTGACCGGCAGAACAATGTACTGGAAGCTGTTTCCTTCAACAGGCTGAATCACAACAGGATTTAACGCTGTGGAGAACGTCAATTTTACTTCCTTACAATCAACATTTTTAAAAGCTTCTAATAAATATCGGGGATTAAAGGCGATTTCAATGGGATCACCCTGCATAGAAACGTCAAATTTATCTTTAACCTGGCCTAAAACAGTTTCGCAGTTGATATGAACCTGACCTTCTTCAATATGTAACAATACATGAGCTTTGATGGCTTCGCTGGCAATCAAAGAGGCACGGTCAATAGAATCTGCCATGCTTTTAGCATCTGCCACAACATACAGAGTGTTTTCATGCTTTGCAACACCTTCATAGTTCAGATAATCGCCGTCAACCAAGCGGGTTGTAACCGTACAATTCTTTAAGGTGAGCTGCGCCTGCTTGTCGCTGACCTTGATTCTGACAGAAAAATCAGAATCGCCCAAAACTGATAACAGTTCTCTGGCTGTTTTTCCCTGCATGATAAACTTCAGGGGGCTCTGATGTTCCATCTCTTCACGTCGGATTGCAAGACGGTAACCGTCGCAGCCAACAATGTTTAAAATTCCTTCTTTTATGTCAAATAAAATACCGGTCAGATAAGGTTTTGTGTCATTCTGCGCAATGGCGTATACCGTCTGACGGATCATATTTTTCAAAAGACCTTCTTCAATTAAAAAATCATCGATTGCGTCAATATCCTGAGGACGGGGAAATTCATCAGCAGATGCTGTTGAGAAATTGAATTTAGCGTTACCGCAGGAAAGAAGAATTACATTGGTTTCATTTACTTCCACAAAAGCATCTTCCACAAAAGACGGCAGTTTTTTTACTGCATCGGAAAAGAGATTGGCTTTTACAACGCAGCTGCCTTTTTTCTCAATTTTTCCGGGAATTGAGCAATCAATACAAAGTTCTAAATTGTTTCCTAAAAAGCGAATTTCTTCTTCTTTTGCTTCGATGAAAATACCTTCTAAAATGTTCATGGTGCTTCTGGTTGCAACAGCACGTTCCACCAGATTCACGGCGTCTAATAAATCAGATCGTTTACAACTAAATTTCATTTTTTTCCCTCTCTCTTATATATAAATTATATATAAATTAATCGTAATAGTAGTATAGGTTGTGGATTCTGTTTATAACTATGTTAAGGCCCATGATTATGGGATTTTGCCTTATGGATAACTTTGTTGATAATTTGTTGATAAAAAAAGTAATCCACAGGGGTATCTGTTAAAAATTCCAGAAAAAGGAAATCAAAAATCTATCCACAAGGTTATAGACAGGTATTAACAGATAATAAACAGATTTCTGTTGAAAACTCTTAAAACGTAGGAAAATATGGGTTTTTATCGCGTAGGAAACAATAGAAACATGCCGAAAAAGCCCATAACTTCGTTTAAAAAGTATTAACAACCCTGTTGAAACATTTTTGCATAAAAATGTTCCATATTGTTCTATTTTATCATAAAATCAGAAAAAAAGAAAGGTATATTTCATTTAATTTACAAAAAGAGAAAATCCCTTGTTTTTTAAGGGGATTTTTGCTAAAATGAAGGTGAAATGAGTCAGAAAGGAGGGAGTTTTATGGTTTCTGTTATCATCCCGGCATATAACGAAGAAAAAAGAATTGAAAAGACGGTTTTAGCCATTGATTCGTTTTTAACAACAATGCCGGAATCTTATGAAATTCTGGTTGTTGATGATGGCAGCAGTGATCAGACAAAAAAGGTTGTTAAAACCATGGAAACAGATCAGGTAAAACTTCTTTCCTATGAGATAAATAGGGGAAAAGGCGGTGCGGTGAAATTTGGTGTGAATCACGCTGCCGGAGATTTCATTGTTTTTACGGATGCAGATTTACCCTATCCGCCGGAAAAAATTGCAGAATCGGTTGATATGCTTCAAAAGGGAGCAGAGGTTGTGCTGGGTAAACGGGTTCATGTAGCAAACGGTGGGCGATATCCCTGGTATCGGACGCTGATGTCCTATGTTTTCGGTCTTTGGGTCCGGCTGATTTTAGGCACAAAAGAAAGAGACACGCAGTGCGGCTTTAAGGCTTTCAGAAAACAAGCAGCCAAAGATATTTTTGAAAAAGTGACCTTATCCGGTTGGGGATTTGACGTTGAAGTGATCTATCTGGCGGAGACAATGCATTATCAGATTAAAAGGATTCCCGTTGAACTTTTTCATGAGCGGGAAGATTCAAAAATTAATGTCAAACAGGCGACGATGAACATGATCCGCGAGGTGTTATTGGTCAAAAAAAATAAAAAATCCGGCATATATGGATAAAACAGTCAGCATAACATGGTTCATCCCGGAACATCCTAAAAGCGGGAGATGGTGTTATGAAGAAAGAACTTTCTAAAAAAAAGCGCCCGTTTTCGGAGCCTTTGGAAAAAGAATATGATAAATTTGAAACAGCAAATGCCTGCTCGGCTTATGATTGTACAGGACTGATTCAGGTTCCGCCGCAAAATGAAGAAGAGCAGGAAGCCTATATGGATATTTATGACTATCAGGCACCAAAAGTTATAGCGAAAGAAAAATAAAGTAAGAGGCTGCAGCAAAACGGCAGCCTCTTTTTATGTCCGGGCATCTGTATTCAGTTACTTAATTTCGTCAGAAAATTCAGAAAGATAAATCACTTTGTCTGTTAACCGGGATTCTTCCGCGGCAAAGCAAATCAGGTGGTTGAGGTAAGAATCCCGTAAATCACAAATGGATTTACTGGGCGTGCCGCCGCTGAAATATTCAATGGTATCGAACATAATGCCGGTATCGCCGCCGCCATGACCGGCGTCAATGTGCTCACCGATTTTGTCCAGTTCAACCGTCTCCGTTTTTCCGGTTTCAAAAGAAAAAATTTTAATGGTGCTTTCGCCCATGGCAGCAATCAGTTCTGCTTTTGTGCCGAAAATGCGGATAAACCTACCACCCTGATTGAAAGCGTTCATGGTAAAGGAGACGGTACATCCACCTTCAAATTCCAAATTAACAACTTGATGATCAACCACATCATTATCACAATCATAAACGCATCTTCCGTAAGGACCGGTTTTAAGTGCCTCAATAACATCTTCTCTTGTAAAATCAGCCTTATTGGCAACAACCTGCCGCCATCCTTTGGCTCCGCCTTCTAAATAATTATGAACGGGTTCATAGGGGCAGGTTTTTTCATAGGGACATCCGTCTAAACAACGGCTCGGTGCGCCTTCCGGCTTGTTCTCTTTTGTAAAATGCGTCAGGCTGCCAAAAGATTGCACTTTTTTACATGGTTTTCCTAAAAGCCATTGGAGAATGTCCATATCATGGCAGGATTTTGCCAGAATCATAGGCGCTGATTCTTTTGAATTACGCCAGTTTCCGCGGACAAAACTGTGACTCTGATGGAAGTAATTGACGTTTTCCATGTGAATAATCGACATAATCTCTCCCAGTTTGCCACTGTCAATCAGTTCTTTTAAAGCGCACCAAAATTGGGTGAACCGGAGAACATGGCAGACAATGACTTTCACGCCCTTTTTTTCCGCCGCTTCATAAATCATTTTGCATTCTTTTGCTGTCGGTGCCATGGGTTTTTCAAGGAGCAGATGGTAGCCTTTTTCAATGAGCATCAAGGCGGGCTCAAGGTGCATCTGATCCTGCGTTGCTATTATGGCAAAGTCCGCCATTTTCGGTTGTTCAGCCAAGGGCTTCCAATCATTATATAACATATTTTCCGGCAGATGATGTCTCTCTTGGGCAAGATGGCGTCTGCTTTCTTCGGCTTCTGCAACGGCAACAATTCTGAGAAGGTCCGGATGATTTACAGAAAAATTTGTATATGCCTGACCACGGCTGCCGTAACCTAAAACGATGGCTGTCGTTTGTTTCATTTTGGTAACCAACCTTTCGTGTTGACTTTTAAGCTTTCTCATGATACTATCATAACATATACAAAAACATTAGTATATACAAAAATGAATCAAAAATCTTTTAATTTGTATATTTTGGAGGCACTATGTACGAGCCTATTGAAGTAGAGAATCTTTTCCGGATTACAAAAATTTATACGTTGTTTGAGTGTCGGTATAACACCAACTACGACTACAAGGGAGAAATTCATAATTTCTGGGAGTTTGTGACGGTTTTAGACGGTGATCTGGGTGTTATGGCAGGCAGTGAGGTCATGATCTTAAAGCAAGGTCAGGCTATTTTACATAAACCCATGGAATTTCACCGGCTCTGGAGCGAAGGAAATACCTGCCCGAAAATCCTGATTTTCAGTTTTGAAGCAGAGAATATACCGTCATTTTCTTCCGGTATTTTTGAGGCAGAAGACGTTTCGGCCATTAAGTCTGCCCGGCGAAAGCTGGGAAACTATTATGGAGACGGGCGGAAACCTGACCCGAAAGAGCTGCAACTGGCCGTTAAGGAACTGGAAATGTATCTTTTGAAAACGGTTTTAAAGCACCAGACAGAAAAAGTCAGGGTGATGTCGCGGGCGGCGGAAAATTATGCGACCATTGTGGAAACGCTGGAAAACAATCTGGACCGATGTCTGTCTGTTTACGAAATCAGCCGGCTGTGCCGGATGAGTGAGGTCAGCCTGAAAAAAACCTTTGCCCGTTTTTCCGGCAGAGGGGTCATGAACTATTATAATGAGCGGAAAATGACCTATGCGGTTTCCTTGCTTCAAAAAGGCCTGTCTGTCGGAGAGGTGGCGGCGGCTTTGGGCTTTTCTAACCAGAATTATTTCAGCGTAGCCTTTAAGCGGGTTACCGGTCAGTCTCCCAGTGCCTTTAAAAAAGAAAAAACGCTGATTTCTTTCGAAAAATAAACAAAAAGAGAGCAGAATTTATCCTTGCGGAATTTGCCAAAATGTGATAGAATAAAATATATCTATGCGAAAATGTAAGTAAGGAGGCGTTTTGCATGCTGGATTTACTGATTGTCAGACATGGAGAAACCGATGGAAATCTGCGTCCTACGGCTCTTGGCATAACAGATTTACCCTTAAACGAACGCGGTAGACGCCAGGCCCAATCCCTGGCCCGGGTTTTTAAGCTGGAAAAGCCGGACGTGATTTATATGAGCACGTTATCCCGTGCCGTTGAAACGGCAGAGACAATTGCTAAGGAACACGGGATGACGCCGGAGCCAATGCTTGATCTTTGCGAACGGAATTTTGGTCTTTGGGAGAATCTGGCGGTGGATGAAATCCGTGTGCGGTATGAAGAAGAATATCATGCGTGGCAGCAGGATATTGTGAACTATCAGATTCCCGGCGGCGAAAGCGCCAGAGTACATAATGAGCGCCTGACCCGGATGATGGACGATATTATCCGCCGGCATCAGGGCGAAAAAGTTATGTTGGTCACCCATTTAGGCTGTATTCGTCATCTTTTAGCATATCTTTTGGGTATGGGCATTGAGGGTTCCTGGCGGTTTTCTTTAAAGCCGGGTACGTTCTGCCGCTTGCAGGTTGATGAAAAAGGCTTCGGGATTTTATCCTCATTAAGTGAGTTTTAAAGTGAAAGTTTAAATAAAGGAGCAGACTATGAATACTGTCAGAAGAATTTATGTAGAGAAAAAGAAAGGCTTTGACGTTGAAGCAGGCCACTTGTTCCATGATTTGAAGGACAATCTGAATATCGCCGGTCTGACCGGTGTCAGAATCATTCAGCGTTATGATGTCCAGGGGGTTTCTGATGAGGCATTTGCTATGGCACGTACCTCTATTTTCAGCGAACCGCCGGTGGATGTTGTGTATGATGAGGTTTGTCCCTTAGACGGCGCAACCTATTTTGTTTCCGCTTACCTTCCCGGTCAGTTTGACCAGAGAGCGGATTCTGCGGCTGAATGCGTTCAGCTTTTGACCCAGCAAGAGCGCCCCAAGGTGCAGTCTGCCCGTGTCATCGTGCTGGAAGGAACCATTTCGGCAGAAGAACTGACAGCTGTTAAAAAATATTATATTAACCCTGTTGAATCTAAGGAAGTTTCCGACGAAAAGCCCGAAACGCTGGATTCTGTGGCTGAGGTTCCTGCTGATGTTGCTACCGTTACCGGGTTTATTTCCATGGATGATGAAGCCCTCCTGGGCCTTCTTTCTACCTACGGTTTTGCCATGGACTTTGATGACCTTTGTTTCTGCCGGGATTACTTTAAAAATTCTGAAAACCGTGACCCGTCTTTAACAGAACTTCGCATGATCGATACTTATTGGTCTGACCATTGCCGTCATACCACGTTCTCAACTGAAATTGAGAATTTAGATATTTCCGAGGCGCCCCAGAGAGTGAAAGATGCTCTTTCTGATTATCAGGATGCAAGAAAAACTCTTTATGTGGGTAAAAACAAGACTCTCTGCCTCATGGATTTAGCAACCATTGCCGGCAAGCAGCTGAAAAAAGAAGGCTACCTTGCCCGTCTTGACCAGTCAGAAGAAATCAACGCCTGCAGCATCGAGGTAACCGTTGATGTTGACGGAAAAGAAGAGCCCTGGCTGATTATGTTTAAAAACGAAACCCATAACCATCCGACGGAAATTGAGCCTTTCGGCGGTGCGGCTACCTGCCTTGGCGGTGCTATCCGTGATCCGCTATCAGGCCGTTCTTATGTATATCAGGCTATGCGTGTGACCGGCTCCGGCGACCCGAGAAAAACGCTTTCTGAAACCCTGCCGGGTAAGCTGATGCAGCGCAAGATTACCACCGGTGCCGCAGCAGGTTACAGTTCCTACGGTAACCAGATTGGTCTTGCTACCGGTCAGGTTACGGAAATTTATGACGAAGGTTATGTAGCAAAGAGAATGGAAATCGGTGCGGTTATCGCAGCAGCGCCGAAGAAAAATGTTGTCCGTGAACGTCCCGCTCCGGGTGATATTATCATCCTCTTAGGCGGCAGAACCGGCCGTGACGGTTGTGGCGGTGCTACCGGTTCTTCCAAGGCTCATGATGACCACTCTTTAGAGTCCTGCGGTGCAGAAGTTCAGAAAGGTAATGCACCGGTTGAAAGAAAACTTCAGAGACTGTTCAGAAAAGAAGCAGCAGCACGGCTCATTAAGCGTTGTAACGACTTCGGTGCCGGCGGCGTTTCTGTTGCTGTTGGCGAATTGGCTGACGGTCTGTTTATTGATTTGGATAAAGTGCCGAAAAAGTATGACGGCTTAGACGGAACGGAACTTGCGATCAGTGAATCTCAGGAAAGAATGGCTGTCGTGATTGCGGAAAGCGATGAACAGAAGTTCTTTGACCTGGCTCATGAAGAAAATCTGGAAGCAACCCGTGTTGCCGTTGTAACGGAAGAAGCCCGCCTGAAAATGCAGTGGCGCGGCAAACTGATTTGCGATATTTCCAGAGACTTTTTGAATACAAACGGTGCCACAAAGCACACTGACGTGAAACTTTCTGCCCCCGAAACGCCGGCATATTTTGCTGAAACGGAAGTGGCTGATGTCAAGGCAGAATGGCTGAAAACCCTGTCTTCCTTAAATGTCTGCTCCCAGAAGGGTCTGGCTGAGCGTTTTGACGCTTCCATCGGTGCCGGAACGGTTCTGATGCCCTTTGGCGGTAAATATCAGCTGACGCCGGAAGACTGTATGGCGGCAAAAGTTCCCACGGGAACCAAGACCGATACAGCAACCCTGATGTCCTTTGGCTACCAGCCGAGACTGGCAAAGGAAAGCCCCTTTGACAGTGCTGTTTATGCCGTTGTTGAATCTTTAGCGAAAATCGTAGCGGCCGGCGGTGACAGAAAGGAAGTGTACCTGACTTTCCAGGAATATTTCTGCCGTCCCGGTGAAGACCCGGCTCGTTGGGGTCTGCCCTTTGCGGCGCTCTTAGGTGCTTACCGTGCTCAGACAGCGCTGAAAATCGGTGCTATTGGCGGTAAAGACTCTATGTCCGGCTCCTTTAACGACTTAGATGTTCCTCCGACACTGGTTTCTTTTGCCGTGGTTCCCACCTCTGCAAAAACCGTTGTGTCCGGTTCACTCAAAAAGACTGACAGCGCCCTGTGGCTCATCAGCCCCAACCGGATGGCTGACGGTCTGCCCGATTTTGAAGATATGAAGGCAAAATATGATGCTCTTTATGCTTTAATCGGTTCCGGCAAGGTTCTGGCTTCTTACACCGTAAAAGAAGGCGGTATTGCTGCTGCTGTTTCCAAGATGGCATTCGGTAACAAGATTGGTGCGGTTCTTTGCGAATGTGTGAAAAACCGTCTCTTTGTTCCGGATTTAGGCGCAATTCTCATTGAAACTGCCGCCGATACGGAAGTTCCCTTCGGTAAGAAGATTGGCCATACCTGTGCTGATGCCACCATCACCATCGGCGACACGGTTCTCTCTCTCGATGAGCTGCTTTCTACCTGGAAAGCGCCCCTGGAGAGCATTTTCCCCACCGTTGCCAAAGTTGACGGCGGCGAAATCCCCGCTTTTGCCGGTGTGGCTTCCTGCCCCATCGTGGCAAAGAATAAAATTGCGAGACCGAAAGTGTTTATTCCCGTATTCCCCGGGACAAACTGTGAATATGATACTGAAAAGGCGTTCCGCGAAGCCGGCGCTGATTCTGACATCTTCGTTCTGAAGAATCTGACGCCTTCTGACATCACCGATTCCGTTAACGAATTTGTGAAGCGCATTGAACAGAGCCAGATTATTATGATCCCCGGCGGCTTCTCTGCCGGTGATGAACCGGAAGGTTCCGGTAAGTTCATTGCAACCGTATTCAGAAATCCTGCCATCCGTGAAGCGGTCACAAAACTGCTCCAGCAGCGTGACGGTTTGATGCTGGGTATCTGTAACGGTTTCCAGGCGCTGGTTAAACTGGGTCTTGTGCCCTATGGTGAAATCTGCGAACTGCAGGAGGATTCCCCGACCCTGACCTATAACGCCATCGGCCGTCACGTTTCCCAGATGGTATACACCCGTGTATCTTCCTGCCTGTCTCCCTGGTTGTCTCTTTCTCAGGTGGGCGATGTTCACGCTGTTCCCGTATCTCACGGTGAAGGCCGCTTCGTAGCAAACGAGGCCTGGGTCAAGAAACTGGCAGAAAACGGTCAGATTGCTTTCCAGTATGTTGACCATGCCGGCAACCCCACCTATGAAACTGCCTTTAACCCCAACGGTTCTGTTTGCGCAATCGAGGGTATTACCAGTCCCGACGGTAGAATTCTGGGTAAAATGGCTCATTCTGAACGACGCGGTCTGGATATTTCCAAGAACATTTACGGCGAACTGGATCAGAAGATCTTCCGTTCCGGTGTCAGCTACTTTAAATAAAAATCAGGAGGGCGCCTTATGATGATGGAACAACTGTCTCAGGCAGCAGCATATATACAAAACAGAATCCCGGTGCGCCCCCGGATAGCCTTGATTTTAGGGACGGGGCTGGGCGAATTTGCAGAACTTTTAGAAAACCCGGTCACCATTCCCTATGGCGACATCCCCCATTTCCCGGTAAGCACGGCACCTTATCATAAAGGTCAGCTGGTTGCGGGCACCCTGCATGGAAAAGATGTGCTGGTTCTCCAGGGCAGAATTCATTATTATGAGGGGTATTCCATGCACGAGGTGGCTTTTCCCGTCCGGGTGATGACCCTTTTGGGGGTAAAAACCCTCTTTGTCACCAATGCGGTAGGCGCTATTAATACGGACTACCGTGTGGGGGATTTAATGGTCATTTCTGACCACATCAAGTTTTTTAACGATACACCCCTGCGGGGCGAAAATATGGACGTTTTCGGCCCCCGGTTTTTCGATATGTCTGATGCTTACTCTGCCCGCCTGCGGGCTTTGGCAAAGGAAAAGGCAGCAGATTTGTCCATTCCTTTACAAGAAGGCGTCTATGCCTATATGTCCGGCCCTAACTACGAAACGCCGGCAGAAATCCGGATGCTTCGGACTCTGGGCGCTGATGCGGTGGGAATGTCCACTGTGCCGGAAGTGCTTTGTGCCGTTCATGGAGGTCTGGAGGTTTTTGGCCTCTCCTTCTGTGTGAACATGGCGGCCGGTATTGAAAAGGAAATTAAGCATTTAGGCTTTAGTCAGGTGGCGATTGAGCAGTTTAAAACCTTAATCTCCGCCATGATTGCAGAACTCTAAGAACATAGGAGGAACCTATGGTAAACCAGGAACATATCAGAAATTTTTCTATTATTGCACATATTGATCACGGTAAGTCCACTCTTGCTGACCGGCTTTTGGAAAAAACCGGTCTTTTAACCGAGCGCGAAATGGAAGCGCAGGTTCTTGATAACATGGACTTAGAGCGTGAACGCGGCATTACCATTAAAGCCCGTGCTGTCCGTCTTCTCTATCAGGCTTCTGACGGGGAAGAATATGTCCTGAACCTGATTGATACCCCGGGGCACGTGGACTTTAACTACGAGGTTTCCCGTAGCCTTGCTGCCTGCGAAGGCGCAATTTTAGTCGTGGATGCGGCGCAGGGTATTGAGGCGCAGACTCTGGCAAACACCTATCTTGCCATTGACCACGACCTTGAGATCATGCCCGTTATCAATAAAATTGACCTCCCTGCGGCACAGCCGGAGGTTGTCATCGGCGAAATCGAAAATATCATCGGCATCCCGGCAGAGGATGCGCCGAGAATTTCCGCGAAAAACGGCATCGGGATTGAAGAGGTTTTAGAGCAGATTGTCAAGCTCATTCCCCCGCCGAAGGGCGACAGTGAAAAGCCTCTTTCTGCCTTGATTTTCGATAGTTTCTATGACCCCTATAAGGGCGTTATTATCTATTTCCGCGTGATGGACGGCAGCCTGAAAACCGGCGACGTTATCCGCCTGATGGCGACGGAAAAAGAATTTGAAGTAGTCGAAGTCGGCTACCTGCATCCCAACGGTTTCTTAAAATGCGATAAATTGTCTGCCGGCGAGGTAGGATACCTGACGGCGTCCATTAAAAATGTGTCTGACACCCGTGTCGGCGACACCATCACGTTGGCAAAACGCCCGGCGGCAGAGCCTCTTGCCGGTTATAAACAGGTGAATCCCATGGTGTTCTGCGGTATTTACCCGGCTGACGGCGCCCGGTATGACGATTTGCGTGATGCCCTGGCAAAACTTCAGTTAAATGATGCGTCTCTGTCCTTTGAGCCGGAAACATCTGTTGCCTTAGGCTTTGGCTTCCGTTGCGGCTTTTTGGGTCTTTTGCATATGGAAATCATGCAGGAGCGCTTAGAGCGTGAATATAACCTTGACCTGGTTACAACGGCTCCCAGCGTCGTTTATAAAGTGAACAAAACCAATGGGGAAGAACTGTGGATCTCAAACCCCACCAATATGCCGAACCCCAGCGAAATTTTATCCATGGAAGAACCCATGGTCAAAGCGGATATTATGACCCCGACAGAATTTGTGGGTAACGTTATGGAACTCTGTCAGGATCGACGGGGTATCTATCATAATATGACTTATATCGATACGGACCGTGCACAGCTTCACTATGACCTGCCCTTAAATGAAATTATTTATGACTTTTTCGATGCCTTAAAGTCCAAAACCCGTGGCTATGCCAGCTTTGACTATGAACTCAGCGGCTACGAAAAGTCTGACCTTGTGAAACTGGATATTCTCTTAAACGGCGATATGGTGGACGCTCTGTCTTTCATCGTCCATTCCACGAAGTCTTATGCCCGCGGCAGAAAGATTGCGGAAAAACTGAAAGCATCTATTCCCCGTCAGCTTTTTGAAATTCCCATTCAGGCGGCGATTGGTAATAAAATTATCGCCAGAGAAACGGTTAAAGCCATGCGCAAAGATGTCCTTGCCAAGTGCTACGGCGGTGACATTACGAGAAAGAAAAAGCTTTTAGAGAAGCAGAAAGAGGGTAAGAAGCGGATGCGCCAGGTGGGCAGCGTTGAGGTGCCTCAGGAAGCGTTTATGTCCGTTCTGAAACTGGATGAATAAGGTAGGATTATATCTTCATTTCCCCTTTTGCAAACAAAAATGCCGCTATTGTGACTTCGTTTCCTATGCCGGACGGCTGGATGAAACGGAGCGGTATGTTTCTGCCTTAGTGCAGGAAATGGATGCATATCGCGGCGCAGTTCTTGATACAGTCTATTTAGGTGGCGGAACGCCCACAGCCTTAGCACCTGCACAACTTTCGCAGGTGCTCTCTGCTGTGAGGCGGTCTTTTTCTCTTGCGGAAAATTGCGAAATCACCGTGGAAGCCAACCCGGGTACGGTCAATACCGAAACCTTTAGGGTGCTGGCGGAAAACGGCGTGAATCGGGTCAGTCTGGGCGTCCAGTCTTTCGTTGACAGCGAGCTTTCCGCCCTGGGCCGAATCCACAGGGCAAAAGAAGCGGAAGAAGCGGTTCTGGCTGCCCGGCAGGCAGGGATTTCAAATCTCAGCTTAGACCTGATGTTCTCCATTCCGGGTCAGACGGAAAAGACCCTGACAGAGAGCCTGTCCCACGCGGTTTCTCTTGCCCCGGAGCATCTTTCCTGTTATTCCCTGATGCTCTGCGAGGGAACGCCTATGTATGAGGACCACCTTGCCGGCAAACTGTCTCTTCCTGATGAAGACGAGGACAGACGCCGGGATGAACTGATTACGGAATTTTTAGAAAAAAACGGCTATGAGCGTTATGAAATCTCTAATTTTGCCAAGCCGGGGCGGGAATCCCGACATAATACGAAATACTGGACCCGGGGACCCTATATCGGTCTCGGTGCCGGTGCCCATTCCTTTTTTGGAAATGAGCGCTATGAAAATCCGGCAGATTTTGCCGGCTATTATGAACGGGTCAGGTCGGGCAGACATCCGGAAGGCCAAATCATTACAGAGAAAGATGCTATGGCGGAGTTTATGTTCTTAGGTCTCAGGCGGACGAGAGACGGCGTTTTGCGCCGGGATTTTGAGAACTCTTTCGGAAAAACCTTAGAAGAAGTCTATGAAAAACCCCTTGCAAAACTAATCGGTTTGGGGATGCTGGAAGAGAATGGCGAAAGAATTCGCCTGACAAAGCGGGGCATCGACGTTTCCAATGGTGTTTTTTGTGAATTTATATTAGATTGAGGCGAAAAAAATGCAGAAAAAATGGGTCAGAATGGTGTTCCGGCGGCGGGTGACGGTTATCTTCCTGCTGCTGTTGCAACTTGCTTTAATGGTGGCGATGATTTACAGTTCCAGCCAGACCTACCGCTGGATTTATAACGTCCTGAGCATCATCAGCTTAGGCGTTGTGCTCCACGTTATAACGTCATCAAGCAGAGCACTATATAAATTGCTTTGGTCAGTTACGGTTCTGTCTTTTCCGCTCTTTGGCGGACTTCTCTACCTGCTGGTGCGTTTTCAGGGCTTTACCATGGCGTTTAAAAAGCGGCTCCGGCTTTCAGAAAAAATGGTGGCAGACTCCTTTGTTACGGAACCGGAAGTTCGGCAAAACTTTCAGAATGAGCACCCTGCTTATAGCCATCAGGCACATTACCTGACGGAGCAATGTGGTTTCAGGCTCTATGCCAACCATTCTGTCCGTTACCTCTCGCCCGGCGAGGAAAAATTTTCGGCGCTCCTTTCGGCGCTGGAACAGGCACAATCCTTTATTTTCCTGGAATATTTCATTATTCAGGAAGGAAAAATGTGGAACTCTATTTTAGATATTTTAAAGCGCAAGGCGGCAGAAGGCGTGGATGTCCGGCTGATTTATGATGATATGGGTTGCCTTTTGCTCCTGCCTCTTGACTATCGGAATTATCTGGAAGCCTGCGGCATCCGCTGCATGGTATTCAATAAATTCCGCCCTGCCCTCTCCACTTTGCAAAACCATCGTGACCACCGGAAAATTGCGGTAATTGACGGGAAATGGGCGTTTACCGGCGGCGTGAATCTGGCAGATGAATATATCAACGAAACCCTCCGGTTCGGCCACTGGAAGGACGCGGCCATTGAAGTCACCGGCGAGTCTGTTAACGGCTTTACCCTGATGTTTCTGACCATGTGGCAGACGCTGACGGGTGACAAGGAGGACATGAGCGCATATCTCCAGCCCAAGGAGGCAGAAACCGAAGAGGATGGCTACATTATCCCCTATTCCGATAACCCTGTTGATAAGGAGTATGTGGGTGAGCAGGTGTATCTGAACCTGATTAACGGTGCGCGGGACTATCTTTATATCATCACTCCCTACCTGATCATTGATGACGTTTTGGTTTCGGCTCTTGTTCTGGCAGCGAAAAACGGGGTGGATGTTAAAATTCTGACCCCCGGGGTGCCGGATAAACGGTATGTCCATATCACCACCCAGTCCTATTATCGGGAGCTCCTTGCCGGCGGCGTGGAAATCTATGAATACACCCCCGGCTTTGTCCATGCTAAGGTCATGGTGGCGGACGATAGCGTTGCAACGGTGGGAACGGTGAACCTTGACTGCCGGAGCCTTTATCTGCACTTTGAGTGTGGCGCGTGGCTCTGCGGTGTCCGTGCTATTTCGGATATTAAGGAAGATTTTCTGAAAACCTTGGAGAAAAGCAAGAAAATTGAAGCAAAAGATTTAAAAAGCGGATTTGTAAAACGGGTGTTTCAAAGTCTGTTCCGGCTCTTTGCACCCCTGATGTAGGTGATGGTATGAAAATTGTGACGATTAACCGGAATGATAGCGGCCAGCGAGTGGATAAGTTTTTGTCGAAACTTCTGCCCACCATGCCCCGCAGCCTTTTGTATAAGCAATTGCGGAATAAGCGGGTGAAGCGGAACAAAAAGGCGCTGTCGGCTCAGGACGTTCTGTCCGTAGGCGATGAACTGTACCTATATATCAACGATGAATTTTTTCAGGAAAAAGAGGAAATTACCGTCAGCGGTGACGGACTTTCGGTGGTTTACGAGGATGAAAATATCCTGATTGCCGATAAACCGGCCGGTCAGGCATCCCATGGCGACGAGACATCCCTCCTTGCCCAGATTCAGGGGTATTTATATCAAAAAGGCGAATTTGACCCTCAAAAGGAGAACACGTTCGCGCCCAGTCTGGCGAATCGTATTGACCGGAACACCCGCGGACTGGTTTTGGCGGCGAAAAATGCTGAGGCCTTAAAAACCGTGAATGAAAAAATCAAGAACGGCGAGGTCAGAAAGGAATACCTTTGCGTCGTTCATGGCGCAATGGAGAAACAAAGCGGCAGACTGGAACATTTTCTGCTTTCAGACGAAAAGGAAAACCGCGTCCGGGTGGTCCGACCCGGAACGAAAGGCGCGAAAAATGCAGCGCTGTCCTATCGGGTGTTGAAAGCCGGTGGTGGGCTTTCCCTGCTGGCGGTGACTCTCTTAACCGGGCGAAAGCATCAGATCCGCGTCCAGTTCTCCGACGCAGGGCATCCCCTCCTGGGCGACACAAAATATGGCGCGCCCAAAGATAAGCGCTACCGTTACCAGGCTCTTTGTGCTTACCGGTTGACCTTTGCTTTCCGGGATGATGCCGGCGCGCTGGCATACTTGCAGGATCAAACCGTATCCCTCAACGAAAACATTTTTGAAGATTTGTTTTAAAAAACCTCCGCTCTGCGGAGGTTTTTGCTTACTCTTTCACTTAATAGTTTTCTGTTTTCACTTCAAAATAACTTTGCGGATGGCCGCAAACGGGGCAGGCGTTTGGTGCATTGGTGCTGCTGTGTTCATGACCGCAGTTCCGGCAGATCCAGGTTTTTTCTGTGGGTTTTGTAAAGACCTGCTTGTTTTTCACGTTCTCAATCAGCGCACGGAATCGTTTTTCGTGCTCTTTTTCAATGTTTGCAACCTGAGAAAACAGTTTTGCGATGGATGTAAACCCCTCTTCTTCAGCGGTTTTGGCGAATTCAGCATACATATGCGTCCATTCGCTGTTCTCCCCTGCTGCAGCGCTTTCCAGATTAGGTTCCGTTGCGCCGATGCCGCCCAAAAGCCGGAACCAGATTTTAGCGTGGGCACATTCATTGTCCGCCGTTTCCCGGAACAGCGCAGCAATCTGTTCATACCCCTCTTTCTGCGCCACCGAGGCAAAATAGGTATATTTATTGCGCGCCTGGGATTCGCCGGCAAAAGCCGTCCGGAGATTTTGCTCTGTTTTAGTTCCTTCTAAGTTCATGTCATCCGTCCTTTCAATCTGTAGTATATAGTAGTTTTCCCCGATATTTTCCTTTTATACCAAATTGACAAAAGCCCGGCTGCCATGGTAAAATTTTATGGAAAGGAGGCAAGGTCATGCAGTATGAACGAATGCGCCGGGCAACATTTCTGTCCCGACCCAACCGCTTTATTGCCATGATTGAACTGGATGGGCATGAAGAGGTTTGTCATGTAAAAAATACGGGGCGCTGCCGCGAACTTCTGGTTCCCGGTGCCACGGTTTTTGTACAGGAATCTGATAAACCGGAGAGAAAAACGAAATTTGACTTAATTGCGGTCTATAAAGGAAATCGCCTGATTCACATGGACAGTCAGGCGCCTAATAAACTCTTTGCCGAGTGGATTGCCCGTGGCAATTTGTTTCAGAACGTGACAATGCTGAAACCGGAATGCACCTTTTTAAATTCCCGGTTTGATTTTTATATAGAAGCCGACGGCGAGAAAATTTTTGTCGAGGTAAAAGGCGTAACGCTGGAAAATAACGGGGTTTGCTGTTTTCCTGATGCGCCGACAGAGCGCGGCGTCAAGCATCTGGATGAACTGATTACCTGCCGGGAAAAGGGTTTTTCGGCTTATGTTGTGTTTATCATTCAAATGGAAGATGTTTCACTTTTTATGCCCAATGATGACACCCACCCTGCCTTTGGGGATGCCCTGCGGAAAGCCCGGGAAGCGGGGGTTCAGATTCTGGCTGTGGATTGTCGCGTTACAGAGAATTCTATTGAAGTTTCCGGGCAGGTTCCCATCCGGCTTTAACAGCGAAGTATCCCTTTGCAGAAAACGGTCAGACCGGGGAGATGCACCCAACGAAAAAAATTTTAAAAAAGTTTCAAAAAAGTGTTGACAAACGCTTTTATAGGTGCTATAATAATATTCCGTGCTGGGGAAATGCACAGCACACCGAACCTTGAAAATTAAACAGAGCAGGCTCTAAATAATTCATTTGAGTAAATTCTGGATAGACAGAAAACATTTAAGTCAGTATTGACTGGCTAGGAGATTTTAAGTCCGTGAAAGCGGATTTGAGATACAAACTTTTTTGAGAGTTTGATCCTGGCTCAGGACGAACGCT
>JBGUTC010000009.1:0-4279 GCA_045132895.1 Clostridia bacterium | reverse complement strand
CTGGTGGACGCCCCAAAGAGACGACCTACGAAAACAAACACCAGCATCATGGAAATACCGGTAATAATATCCGGATTCATCATGGGGATATTGGTAACCGTGTTCACAAGGGCCTTATACCAACGCTTGCGCAACCGGTGAATACCCACAGCTGCAGCTGTTCCCATAATCGTCGAAACGGCCGTAGCAGAAAAGGCCAAAATCAAGGTGTTCTTAACGGATTCTAAGGTGTTCCGATCTTGAAACAACTCCTCATACCATTTGAAAGAAAAGCCCGAAAATACAGACAGGCTCTTGCTTTCATTAAAGGAAAACACCAGGAGCACCACAATAGGAGCAAAGAGGAACAGGAAAATCAGCGTCGTGTAGAGTTTAGACGTCAGTTTCATACTTCCTCACCCCCGTAAACCAATTTTGCCGTCAGATATTTCACAACTGCCATGCAGACTAATAGAATCACCATCAGAATAAAAGCGATAGCCGCTGCAAAGTGCAGATTGTTCGCAATATACTGCCCCTCAATGGCATCACCTATTAAGAAAAACTTACCGTTACCCAACTTCTGAGAAATGTAGAAGGTACTGATTGAGGGGATTAAAACCATGGTAATACCCGAAACAACGCCGGGCAGGCTCAAAGGAAAAATAACGCGTTTTAACACAGAAAAACTGTTACATCCAAGGTCTCTCGCGGCCTCTAAAAGCCGCAGATCCATTTTTGCCATAATGGAATAAATAGGCAGAATCATATAGGGGAAATAGTCATAGACCATGCCGATGATAACAGCGGTTTCCGTCCCGATGATATGGATTTTATCAATGCCAATCATGCCTAAGATTCCATTTAAAATACCGGTATCCTGCAAAATGGTCATCCAGGCATAGGTTCGAATCAAGAAGTTCATCCACATTGGAATCATGACAAGAGTCATGAGCGTTTTCTGCGTCCGTTCCTTAGCACGGGCCATAATGTAGGCCATGGGATAACCCATTAAAAGGCAGATTGCCGTTGAAATAGCCGCCAACTTCAAGGAACGCATGAAGATGACCACATAGGTCCGGACTTCCTGAATCGTTCCGTCATCAGCTTTTATATTGCTGGTAGCCGTAAAGAAACGAGTGATATTCTCCGTGGTAAACATAAAACTCTCATCTGTAAAAGCATAGTATGCTACAAAAACAAGGGGCACCAGAATGAAAATCAGCGACCAGAGAGAATAAGGCGCCAGCGCCAGGCCGCCACCGCGCCGGGTTTTCTGTTCAGGCTTATTCATCCTCACTCGTCACCTCCCGGATCAGACAGTTCATCCAGTTCGTTAGAATATGATGAATAGTCCCCGAACATGCCGGAGTACTTTGATTTTTTCATGATATGGATAGCGTCAGGGTCTAAGGAAATACCGATGCGTTCATCGACGTTAACAGAGTCCGTCGTCTGAATCATCCACTTAAAGCCACCAATATCCACAATAATTTCATTGTGAACGCCCATAAAGGTCACAGCTGTTACAACACCCCGGAGCATACCCTCCCCTTCAGGGACAATGTCAACATCTTCCGGACGGACCACAACGTCAACTGGCTCACCGGATGCAAAACCGGCATCAAGACAAGTAAAGACATGACCGGAAAAGCTGACCTTGTAGTTTTCCAGCATAACACCGTCTAAGATATTACTCTCGCCAATAAAGTCTGCAACAAAAGCATTCACCGGCTCATTATAAACATCTGCCGGGGTTCCGATTTGCTGAATTCTGCCCTCACCCATAACCACAACGGTATCAGACATACTCAAAGCTTCTTCCTGATCATGGGTTACGAAAACGAAGGTAATCCCCGTGCTCTTCTGAATCTTTTTCAGTTCCTGCTGCATATCTTTTCGCAGCTTTAAATCAAGCGCACCCAAAGGCTCGTCTAAAAGAAGCACCTTCGGATGATTAATCAAGGCGCGGGCAATGGCAACTCGCTGCTGCTGACCGCCTGAAAGGCTGGTTACCCGTCTATCCCCGAAACTACCCAACATAACCAGATCCAACATTTTCTGAACCATTTCGTTGGCTTCTTTCTTAGGAACTTTCCGCTCCCGGAGAGGAAACGCCACGTTTTCAAAAACATTCAGATGGGGAAACAGCGCATATTTCTGAAATACTGTATTAACATTCCGCTTGTGCGGCGGTGTATGATTGATGCATTCATTCATGAACAAAATTTCGCCCTCGTCAGGCTGTTCAAATCCGCCAATTAAACGCAGAATCGTTGTTTTACCGCAGCCGGAGGGACCCAGCAGCGTAATAAATTCATTATCATGAATCTCCAGATTGATATTATCCAGAATCAATTCTCCGTCAAAGGATTTGAAAATATTTTTCAATTCAATAATTTTGTTCATGACGTTCTCCTTCCATGCCGAAACACGCAAAAGTAAAATAAAAAAGCGGTATGCCGGAAAGATGGCATACCACTTGTAAAAGCTGAGATAAAAATATCCTATAGGCAGGATAATCCTAAAATGCATCTCAATGGGTTTAGAGTCTATATAGCAAAGATTACTTTTACCACTCTTATTGACCATTTCACAAGTGTTTTGCCAAAAGGCACCGGCTTATAGCAAACGCTATAAACTCACGAAGCAGGTAACCCCTCTCCGTGCGCCCTCTGAGTCCTCTTTCGATTCTTCAAAGGATTGTAAAACCAACTTATAAAACTTGAGCTTTTAACTCAATCAATAAGGCAACAGAAGTTGCCAACCGCATGTGCGGTTTTCGGCATTTGACCCGGCTGTCCGTATGGCCTTAGCCGACGAATCGGCGGTCATTTATCTTGCTTCGGAAAACTCTTTCCGATTGAGATGTGTCAAATTATAGCACATTTCTGCCTTTTTGTCAAGGGGAACTGCTGAAAAATAGCCCCTTTCCCGCAAAAAGAAAGGGGCTATTGGACATTTTTATATTAAGACTGCAAAAAACGCATTCTGTAAAATAGATGGCATTCCTTTTACCCAATTATTTAATAACAGAAATTCCCCTCTGCTAAAGCTGTCAAAATATTGTTAACTACCAGCTCCACCGTAGCTTTTCCAGATTCTATAGACATATTTTTAGCTGTCTGCGCAAACCAATCAGAGCAACCATCTAAGCGTTCCAGTTTAACGGAACCGGGGAACAGCGCCTCTAACATGGCGCACTCATGCTCACCGGCATGGTCACCAGGATAGCCATTAGGGATTCTAGCACCATTAAACACACGAATCCAGTTCCAGGGGCTATCCACTTCTGCCATGCTTTCGTAGAAATCCTTGTTACGGTTATCTCCCCACCAACCGTAACCCTGTGTTTCTTCCAGATATTCAAAGGTCAGCTTTTTTGCTGCCTTCATGCAGGCAACTGTATTAAGCAAAAAGTCCTCTGTCTGATGGAAGTTTAAAATGCAGATGTTTCTGGTAAAACCACTTTTGAACAAGGATTTTAAAATGTTGTAGATATATGCTTCGAAAACATCAATATCCATCTGGATGGTATTTTTCTCCGGACCACCTACGGCATAGCTTGCAACACCATACCAAACCGGCGGCAGAATCATGCAATCCCGCTTTTTCCCAAGCTCTTCCGCAATACCGGCAGCCACCAATGTATCGCACCCAAAAGGGCAATGCGCCGCATGGTATTCCATAGTGCCAATCGGCAGAATGACAGGCCAATGCTCTTTTTTTGCTCTTTCTACCTCTTCCGGGTAGGAAAACTCCATATGAAAACTCACGTTTAACATCCTTCCTTCTTTTAATTTTTGACAAATCTATTGTATCATGATATAATGCAACTTAAAAGAGCATTCTACAACAAAAAGTTGTCAAAAACAAGCATTGTTTCAGAGGAGTTTTTCATGGCTGAACTACACAATATTTTTCTTGCGAACCTGAATGCAGTATGCCATTTGGGAGGCTATTTCAAAGCAACTGCCGAAACGGTCTGGATCCAGAACGAACATCGTTTTTCTCAAAATAAGTTTTATTGTATCACCAAAGGAAGGTGCCAAATCAGCGTAAATGGAAAGAGCTATCTTGCTTCCTCCGGAGATTGGTTTTTAATCCCGGCAAATACCCTCCATAGCTACCGTTCTCTTGGTGTTCCATTTGAAAAGTATTGGATGCATTTTGATTTATATCCGACTTCTGACCTGTTTCGTATTTTGAATCTGCCTGACTGTGTAAATATTCAGGAGCATAAGCAAGTCAAACGGTTATTCTCACAGTTCATTAAAGCCTATACAAGCAACGAGCTCAC
>JBGUTC010000008.1:0-5074 GCA_045132895.1 Clostridia bacterium | reverse complement strand
TCATAACTTCCAAACGCCACCGGAATGTCATATTCCTTTGCAAATGCTGCGCTTCGTTCCGATGAACGGGACGCAACCGCAACCAGTTCTGCTGCCTCAACATTTTTGATTGCCTTGGCAAATTTATGCGCAATAAATCCCGGTCCTGCAATTCCCCAGCGGATTTTTTTCATTTTTCATCGCTCCTTTAGATTGACAAAGCCAAAACCTGTGACAAGTAAAATTCCCTTCGTCACAAACCTTTAAAATTGCATGATGGCAAACATTTTAATCAGGGAAGTGAATGATAATCGCCGCCGTCAGCTTTGCCATTTCTGCCATGGACGAAATTCTCGCATTTTCGGCCAAGGTATGGCAACCGCTACCCTCAATGCCAATTGAATCCACCGTTGGGATGCCGGCTAAAGACGGATAGGCACTATCAGCCCCACCAGGCGTTTCCGCCATACCGAAAGGCTCAATGTCAACTTTTTTACAGATATCATTAATAATCCTGACAAGGTTTTTGTTCTTATCATCTGCCTCCATAGGAAGTCTGTTGCTGATTTGCTCAGATGTTGCATAGGTACCTTCTACAAAAGAAGTCTCGACAATGCATTTGAACTTTTCGTCAGCCAGTTTCTTTTGTTCCATGTTTTTAAACCGGTATTCAACAGACATTTCGCACAGATCCGGTACAATATTGGTTACACCGCCGCCCTCTATAATGCCGCAGTTAAAGGTAATGCCATCATTGTCATTGTCTTTTTCAAGTTCAATGATTTTGTAAGCAGCCTCTTTAATAGCGCTTGCACCCATAGTACAGCAACCGGCATGAATTTTTTTACCGTGTATTGTAATTTTATGAGATGTAATACCTTTTCTGCCAATAGCCAGAATCCGTTCCGGTCCCACGTTTTCAGCATTTAAAAACGCTGCACTCCCCTTTGCCTCCTCGACCATAAATTCAAGCGTTTTATGGTCAGACAGACAGGAGTTTACTTCCTCATCACTTTGCAGAATCAGCTTAACCGGTCGTTCGTCATAGCCACACTCTTTCAGTGCCTCCATAACTAAAAGTTCAAGAGCCAGATTTCCCTTGCTGTCATTAACACCCGGTCCGTAAACATAATCCCCTTCCACTTTTACAGGAGGATAGCCAAAGATGCCTTTAACATGAACTGTGTCCATATGGGAAGAAAGGGAGATCTGCTTTTTTTTGCCGCCCGGATTGTAGGTAAAAGAATACACGTTGCCGGCTTTTTCAAATTCTTTTTTTCTAATGGTATATCCCATGTTTTCTGCAATAGAAGCGAAATAGTTGCCGACTTTATCCACGGCCTCTTTGTCCTCGCTCTTACTCTCTATGTTGCAGACATCAATCAACACCTTCAGATATTTATCTGATAATTCATCAATTTTTTCAAATACTCGTTTTGTCAGATCGTTCATCATGATTCTCCTTTTAATTGTCACTAAGCAGAAAAATTATTTAACTTCCTCTAAGTAACCGTATTTCTCCAAGAACGCAAAATAAGATAAATAGTAATCAATCATTTCATCCGACGTGGTAATGGAAAAGGCTGCGTCCTGCAGACGAATCGCATCTAAGACAGACCTCTCCGGTGACAACAGCGCCCAGATCAATTCATAGTTACCCGGCCATGAAACACGTTCTTCTGCCGGAACCCGGGCTTGTGAGAACGGAATCGCCGTTTGAATGATACGGTAGCATTTGCCCTTCGCTCTTTCTTCTGCCGCCGTCAAGGCTCTTTCCGGAAGATTCGCACAGTAATTTTCTGCCCAGTGGGAAGGAAGCACAGGTGTTACAACATCCGGATAGAAACGGTTAAAGGACGCCATACGACCCATATAAAGGATTTCTGCCTGATGATTTTTCCATGCGGCATCCTGCCTTAAAAGTTGTCCTGCCGCTGCTCTGCCGGCAACAAAGTTTTTCTGGGATTCCAGCCAGAATGCTGCTGTTTTTTCCAGTTTGTCTGCTAATTTTACAAAATCTTCTCTACCGGCACAAATCATAATTGCCGTAGATGCCGCCAGCATAGGAACCAGTTTAGCAAGTTGCTCATAGCGCACACCGTCAAAAATCGGCGCACTGCAGTGATGATAGTCGCCTCTTGCATCGCTGCATCCGCTGACACACCAGTTATTGGGGATATCCACCGTGCTTTCAGCCATCCAGCAGTCATCTGACAAGGTTCCCGGGAACAGTTTACAATAAACTTCCGGATAGAACGCGTTCATCAGTTCATAGAACAGCATATCGCCAAAGAACGGAAGTGACATAGGTGATTCCACAATTTTGACTTCCAGATTTAATGTTTTGGTGGCTTCACAGGTCAAGGTATCAATGCTGGTCGCCGCCAGAATCTTTTTATCGTGATTGGCAAAAAAGGCAGCAAATCCGTATCGTTCCATAGAGAAAATCAATCTCAGCGTTTTCTCCGGCTGAGGTAATACCCCGTCTTCAATAAGTTTTTTCAAAATCAATGCCACTTCAACGCCCACACCGAAGCCCTGAGCATCATCTGAACGGAAAGGTTCATACAGATGCCCCAACAGTGCAAACTCTTCATCTGATTTTCCCGGGATTGTTGCTGTTACGGTGTAGAGGTCTCCGTCATAAATCTTTGTGTTCATCTCTCCATGGAGAACAACCTTGCCCTTCGCCAGTAATTCCAGAAGTTTTATACCAGTCTTTGGGGACACACAGAACGTTGGTACAACGGGATCCTCTTTTAAATGATACCAACCAATGTGTCCGTGACCATTTGTCCATGTCGGAACGTCCGGACTATGGGTTGTGGTTTCAAAAGCAGCATAAACAATACCGGCACATCCGGCTGCTGCCAAAGTGTTATAACGGGGATGTTGAGCCGGGAGATATCCACGGTGGAAGACATACTTGCCCTTACATTCGGGGTGTTCCGGATCTAAGTCAGCGTAGTCTACCAGTTCAGCCGTGAGCCCTCCTGCAGGCGTCGGCGCAGAATACTCTGATGCATAGATGGTATCCAGATCGGTATCAGCAATCACTTCCTTAACAGGTTCAACAATTTCAAGGCTTGAACGTCCGCAAAGATCCCATGCCTGAGGCATAATAAAATCGTAGGAAGCCGTTTCGCCGTCTGCTTTGTGGGCAATCCGGCGAACATCGGAAAAACCGGCTTTTTCTAAAACATCTTTGCACCAAGCCGTAGATTCACGAAAAACAGAATAGCCACGGGGCTTTTCAAGGTTATACAACGTTTCAATGTTTTTTGTAATGCGCTCATGAGAATACAGTGAGCATAGTTTTTCATAAAACTCCGATTTAAAAAATGATTCCATACCGTTATCTCCTTAAAAAATATTTTTAACATGTATTGTGATTCGATAGGCAAAAAAGCAGGCATCAATTTGCCTTTCTCGTCAGAATAAGCAATCATTCATATCCAGACATCTCTTATAACCCCAGTAAATATTCCTCTGATTCTTCTCTGGAACGAAAGATGATAATATTTTTATCTGAATATTTTTTCAGCAAGTTGATGACAGCCGGTCTGCTTTCTGTTTGATAATTCCTGATAAACGCCATAAAGGCTTCATCCGTTTCTTGTTGCTCAATCCAGGGCATATCAGAACGGGTCTTGCCTTTTCTTGCTTCAATGCCCGCTAAACAAATGTCCGTCGGATAATCCAGAAAGAACACCGTATCGCAGGCTGTGAGCCTCATTTCCATCGTGCTGCTATAATTCCCGTCAATGATCCACAAAGGCTGAGCCATAGCGTTTTGCAAGCGCTGCACAAAAATTTCTTTCGGAACGGTCGTCCCATCCTCATTCCAGAACATCATATCCAGGTGATATAACGGCAAATGGGTAACTCGTTTAAGGTTCCGTCCGAATGTACTTTTTCCGCTTCCAGGGCAGCCAATAATGATTACCTTTTCCATTCTGTCATATCCTTTCAACGATTCCTTCCCGGAAAGTAACAAAAAAGGGTGACCTTTTGACCCGTCGCTATCGCTGACACCCTCTCTGTAAAGAGAGTTTTGTTGTATGTCAAGTGCATCAAGCCTCGATCAGATACCAATCACTCAACCGTTTTTGATGACCCGGTCTAATCTCTGGACGTGCGTTGAGGATACATGCCGCTGCCACCTTCTTGACAATTATGTCTGTGTCCTCTGCCGTAATACCAGCGTCCGTAACGATAGCCATAGTGCGGTTGCTTATCATTACAAGAATCAACGCCTGTTCTACGCTTACTCATACCTATTGCGCCCAGTATCGCAAGGATGCCGCCAAAGAATCCTAATTTTGGGGATCGCTGCTGCGGCTCTTCATATTCTTCATATTCTTCATACTCTTCACATTCTTCATCAACGCCATACAACGAGTCTACAGCCATTTCAATCTCTCTGTCATGTGCTTCAGTACAATCATTTCCCTCTGCATCAATATCCAGATCCCAACGCTGTTCTTCTGTAAATTTAACACCGTTCCGTATAGCCTTTTTACACAAAGCAAGCTTGCAGGTATCATTCGGCAACATCAGAGCCACATGGGAAACCTCATCTGCCGGGCCAAAACTTTTAAGTTTTCCAATTCTTCGCATCAAGTCCGTTTCAGACCATTCATCATAGAGTTCATAGAACTCATCCCACATAAGATTATCTTCATTAAAAGACGGATGTTCCGCATCAAATCCCGTATGTGCTCCTAATTCTTTGTACACGTTTTCTGATAGTTCCCCCTCAAGTTCAACAAAATCATCCTGAGTGAACGTTGCATTTAAACGAATGGCCTTTCGTATAAACTTGTCTTTAGCCTTTTCCGATGATAACTCATACAAAACTTCAATAATTTCTTCTCCCGTTCCTATATCTTCCAAAGATGAAATACGCGAAATTATCGTCGATTCTGACCAGTCAATATATCTTTCATAAAAATCTGACCAAAGCATAACTTTTTAAGCACTTCCCTTCTCAGTATTAAATAGATCTAATTCATAAGAAGTGTAAGGTGTGAATTCAGCTACGTTAAAAACATTATAGACTCAGTGAACGATTTAGATGCCACTTGTTTAATCA
>JBGUTC010000007.1:0-40427 GCA_045132895.1 Clostridia bacterium | reverse complement strand
CGGTAATCGTACATACAACGGAAGGTATGCTTGGCAAAACGGTCATTTTCCTCAGACTGAAATACTTCGAAGTCGCTGCCTAAAAAAGACGGCACATAAGGGCCATATCCCATCAGACGAATAGAGTCACCAAGTAATGTTACTTTAATCATTATTCCTGCCTCTTTCAGAAAGCGCAGTGTTTCTCAGAAACGGTGAAATACTGCGATATCACTGGTTTTACAAAACAATTGTACCATTTTTTCTGCGCGGTGTCAAGGCTATAGAATCAACAGATTACAGGAAGATTCTCCTAACATTTGCAATAGTCTTCAGGTAGGAACAACGCTTTTAAAACTGAGTTTTTTATGCACTATGGTTGTTCCAATACATAACAAACTCCGCCTCGTTTGTGTTTCCGTCAACGGCTTCTGCTGCGAGGATAAAGCCCTCTCTTTTATAAAATGCGATGGCTCTTTCGTTCTTCTGATAAACTTTTAGATTAAGCTCTGGTTTGTCGGCTTTGATATGATCGATCAACTGCTTTCCGATTCCTTTTGACCGGAAAGCCTCTTCAACGAATAATCCTGAAATGTAGTCATCTTCAACACCAACAAAACCGCGAACGCTATCGCCGTCCACATATACATAAACTTCTGTCAACGGAATGACCCGTTTAACAAAATTGGCTGCCATTTCCCAATAAGTTTTTGAAATAAAACTGTGAGCGCTGATATTTGAATCAAGCCAAATGGACATAACCTTGTCTAAATCTGTTTCATTTAATTTTCTGATCATTTCATTACCTCGTTATTAAGTTTCTGTTGTTATTTTGCCTGCTTCTGTACTGAATTCGTGCTCATGGCACAGGTGTTTGTGGAGTTATCCGGCGTAACAGCGTTTTCGAATTTCTCTTCTGTTTAAGTATTTATGATTTAATTGTCGCAAACATTTTACTTTCCGGGTATAATTCGACAAAAACAGGTGAGAGTATTCTCACCTGTTTTTGTGATTTTGGCAGAAAGCGAAATCATTTTATTTGAAGTATCTTTTCAGTAAGCCTTCTAAACCTCTACCATGACGAGCTTCATCGCGAGCCATTTCATGAACGGTGTCGTGGATTGCATCAAGGCCGTTTTTCTTAGCGCAAGCGGCTAAATCGAATTTACCCTGAGTTGCGCCGTATTCGCAGTCAACTCTCCATGCAAGATTTGCCTTGGTGCTGGCTTTCATGTTAGGTTCTAAGTCTTCTCCTAAGAGTTCAGCAAATTTTGCTGCGTGTTCAGCTTCTTCATAAGCTGCTTTTTCCCAGTAAAGACCTACTTCGGGGTATCCTTCGCGATGTGCGATTCTGGCCATGCAGAGGTACATACCAACTTCAGCACATTCGCCGTTGAAGTTTGCCATCAGCTGTTCAAAAATGAACTTCTTGTCTTCTTCAGAGATATCGGGGTTATTTTTAACGGTTTTGCCGTAAACACCGTATTCATGTTCAGCAGCCAGGGCTGCACCTTCTACCATTTCTTTAAACTTTTCAGCAGGAACTTTGCAGACCGGGCAGTTTGCCGGAGCAGCGTCTCCTTCGTGAACATATCCGCATACAGAACATACAAATTTTTTCATAGTTTTTAATCTCCTTTTAATTATAATTTTTTTATTTTTTATTTTTTTTGACTACAAGATTGGCAGGTCCCTGTGTAGTAGACCTCCTGTGTTTTCACTGTGAATCCGTGGGGGAGGCGACTGTCCGGCAAAGATGTGTCAAAGTCGTAGACGCCACCGCAATTGGTACAGAGAAAGTGACCGTGCAGGTCGGTACAAGCATCGTAACGAGCTTGTTGTTCCTCAATGGTAATGGTTTTGATAATGCCTGCTGTGGCAAGCAGTTTTACCGTGTTATAAACCGTGGTTTTTGAAAGGGTCGGTACACGAACAACCAAAGAGGAATAGATTTCATCCACAGTAGGATGGGTGCGGTGTTGCCGAAGGTAATCGAAAATCAAGATCCTCGGCAGTGAAGGTTTTATGTCATGCTGAGCAAGTATTTCTGCAGATGTCATAAGTGCACCTCCTTGTTTATAATTATTTCAACTTTGTATTTATTACATTTTTATTATAACAACAAAAACTTGATTTGTCAACACTTTTTTTTAATTTTTTTGAAAAAATTTTTTCTTATGAAAGATCAAAATAGGAGCCAAATTAGCAGGAGTTTCTTCCTTATTTAATAGGAGGATTGTTTTATCTGCGTATTAATTCGAGAGCGTTTGTTTCCTTGCATCATAAATTGCTAAAATACTTTGCAGAATTTGTCGATGAAAAGGTATGATAGGGAGGTTGACAAAGAGAGTTAAAATATGGTACTCTAAATGCATGGTATAAATGCTTTATGTAAAAGGAAGATGTTCGTGATCAATTTACTGATTTCAAGATTTATTCAAAATTGGGAAAAAACCGGTGACCTTTCTGTGCGAAAGTCATATGGAAAGTTATCGGGTATATTAGGGATTGTTTGCAATCTTGTTTTGTTTTTATTGAAGTTGCTGGCGGGAATTCTCAGTGGTTCTGTAGCGGTTTTGTCGGATGCATTCAACAATCTGTCGGATATGGGTTCTTCGGTTGTTTCTTTAATTGGTACAACTGCTGCCAGTTGGCATGCTGATGAGGAACACCCTTTTGGACATGGACGGTTTGAATATATTGCATCTTTAATTGTTTCTTTTATTATTATGCTGGTTGGCTTTGAATTACTGAAGACATCTTCCGTGAAAATCTTTCACTATGAAAAGTTGGTTTTTAGTTGGCTTTCTGCGGTGATTCTTTGTGGTTCTATTCTCGTGAAACTCTGGCTATTTGTAGCTAACCGGAAAATTGGGCGGGCAGTTGACTCTGTTGTGATCCGGGCAGCAGCACAGGATAGTCTGAATGATGTATATGCTACCGGTGCAGTTTTGCTCTCTATGGTGTTAGGAATCTTTCTGGATTTTCCCGTTGACGGATTGATGGGTGTCGGGATTTCTGTTCTGATTATGTTTTCCGGTTACGGCATTGCCAGAGATACCATCACGATTTTATTGGGTACACCGCCTGATCCTGCTATGGTGAACGAAATCTGCAAAACTGTTATGGCGCAGTCCTGCATTACCGGTGCCCATGATTTGATTGTTCATGATTACGGTCCGGGGCGCTGCATGGCGTCGATTCACGCTGAGGTGCCGGAAGATGGGGACTTCGTTTTGATTCATGAAGTGATTGATGCTGTTGAGAAGCAGATTCAACGGGATCTGGGTGTTCATATTGTGATTCATATGGATCCCGTTAGTGTGAATGATGAACGGATTGAAAAGGTTCGCACTATGGTACTTGCTTGTGTGCATGAGGTTGATTCTTCCTTTTCGATTCATGATTTCCGCATGACAGACGGTGAGCAGAATATTAACCTGATTTTTGATCTGGAGGTGCCGTATAGTTTGCATCCCGATCAACGGGAACGGGTAGCGGATGACATCGTCAGACGGATTCGGGCGATTGATTCGCGTTATAATACAGTCATTCAGGTTGAAAATCAGTCATGGCAAGTTAAAAATTAGTGTCCGCTGCATAAAAATAACAAGATGTTGTATTTATTTTATCGATAGGCACAAGGATGTAGCAACTTGCACAATAAAATTATGAAAAACAATAAAAAGTTCGTGAAATATTTTTGCGAACTTTTTTCTTTAAAAACTTGCTTTTTATCTTTAGATAGTGTAAAATTAAAGAGCTGTGACATGACATACGATGAAGCGGGAGGTTGCCGCCCCTGAGGCGGGTTTTTCCGTGGAGAATGTCCGATTCAAGAAACCGGGCGACTAGTCATACGCAAATAGAGAGAAAAAAAGCTTACCAGGGCGGCTTTGTCTGCCTTTTTGTCCTTTTTTGCTTTCGTTTGTGTTCGGGATTTCCAAGTGGGGAAGACCGCAGAAAAGCGTGACTGGCCCAGAAACGTTCGTTTTTGGGTTTTTATTATGGCCAAGGGCGAAACGCCCGGCCGTGTGTACGCTTTTTTAGATGAAGCTTTACCGTAGGTAATAGCTTCGGCGAGCCGTTTCTTCATGCACAGACAAAAACAAAGCTTCCTATTAATAGTGAAGCGCGAAATTCTAAAAGGAGGAAAGACAATGGCACAGACAAGTCAGAAAATCAGAATCAGACTGAAGGCATATGATCACGTTCTTCTTGATCAGTCTGCCGAAAAAATCGTTGAAACAGCCAAGAGAACCGGCGCGAAGGTTTCCGGACCTATTCCGCTTCCGACCAAGAAAGAGGTTGTCACCATCTTAAGAGCTGTTCATAAGTACAAAGATTCCCGTGAGCAGTTCGAAATGCGCACTCACAAGCGTCTGATTGACATCCTGCTGCCCACCAACAAGACAGTTGATGCTTTAATGAGAATCGAACTGCCTGCAGGTGTGGACATCGAGATGAAATATTAATGCATTTCGCAAACCCAAGGCAAACGCCGGGTTTGTTAAAAGGCACTGCGGTTGCAAAAGCAGCGGCGGGTCATGTTCACCTGTTTCGGTGAACCAATAACCAACATTTTTAGGAGGTGCTTTTGTGAAGAAAGCGATTTTAGGCAAAAAGCTCGGCATGACGCAGCTTTTCAGCGAAGACGGCGTTTTAATCCCCGTTACAGTCGTTGAAGCAGGTCCTTGCAGAGTAATCCAGAAGAAAACCGCTGAAAATGACGGCTATGATGCTGTTCAGGTTGGCTTCATGGAGAAGAAAGAAAAACACACAACAAAGCCCTTACAGGGTCATTTCAAGAAAGCCGGTACTGGCTACATGAAATACCTGAAGGAGTTCAAGCTGGATAACGCAGCTGAAATGAACGTGGGCGACGAAATCAAGGCAGACGTTTTTGCTGAAGGTGATTCCGTTGATGTAACCGGTATCAGCAAAGGTAAAGGCTACGCTGGTACAGTTAAGCGTTGGGGAACTCACCGTGGTCCTATGACTCACGGTTCCGGTTACCACAGAGGCCCCGGTTCAATGGGTGCTTGTTCTACTCCTTCCCGTGTTATGAAGGGTAAGAAGTTAGCAGGTCACTTGGGTGTTGAAAAGGTTACGATTCAGAACCTGTCCATCGTTAAGATCGATGCTGAAAACAACATCCTGGCAATCCGCGGCGCAATCCCGGGCCCCAAGGGCGGTTTGGTTGTAATCAAGAATTCTGTAAAGGCTCGCTAAGAGACTTGAATCGAAAGGAGGAAGTATCATGCCTAACGTGGTATTATACAATATGGAAGGCAAAGAGGTCGGCAACTACGAATTAAACGATGCTGTATTCGGTATTGAACCGAACGAAGCTGCTGTTCATTCTGTTGTTGTTGCTTACCTTGCCAATCAGAGACAGGGCACACAGAGCGCACTGACCCGTGCAGAAGTTCGTGGCGGTGGTGCAAAACCCTGGAGACAGAAAGGTACCGGTCGTGCACGTCAGGGCTCCACACGGTCTCCTCAGTGGACCGGCGGTGGCGTAGTGTTCGCTCCGAAGCCGAGAAGTTACGCAATGAGCGTAAACAAGAAGATTCGTGCATTAGCAATGAAGTCCGCTTTATCTGCTAAAGCTAAGGATCAGGAAATCATGGTACTGGATGACATCGCAGTATCCGAAATCAAAACCAAGCAGATTGCAGCTATGCTGTCTAATCTGAATGTAAACGGCAAAGCGCTGATCGTTCTGCCTGAAAAGAATGAAGCTGTTTATCGCAGCGCAAGAAACATTGAGGGCGTGAAGGCAAGCTTCGTAGGAATGCTGAATGTTTACGATTTACTGAATTGTAAGACCATCATTCTTGCAAAGAGTGCAGCCGATCAATTAGGGGAGGTTTATGCATAATGACATACGCACACGATATTATCATAAAGCCCATCATCTCCGAACAGAGCATGGATCAGCTCGCAGATAAGAAATACACTTTCTGCGTGAAGAAATCTGCTAACAAGATTGAAATCAAAAAAGCTGTTGAAGAAATCTTCGGCGTTAAAGTTGCAAGTGTTAACACACTGAACATGATGGGTAAAATGAAGCGCATGGGCAGATATGAAGGCAGAAGAGCAAGCTGGAAGAAAGCAATCGTTCAGCTGACTGCTGACAGCAAGACCATCGAATTCTTTGACGGCATGGCTTAATGCCGAGATTATTATTTTAGTATAGGAGGAACAAGGATGCCTACAAAAAAGTTTAATCCTACCTCTCCTGCCAGAAGATTTATGACCGTTTCTACCTTCGAGGAAATCACTAAGAGTGAGCCGGAACGCTCCCTTTTAACGAACCTCAGCAAGAACGGCGGTAGAAATAACTACGGTAGAATCACAGTTCGGCACAGAGGCGGCGGAAATAAGAGAAAATACAGAATTATCGACTTCAAGAGAAATAAGATCGGTGCAGCAACCGTTATCGGTATCGAATACGATCCGAATCGTTCTGCTAACATCGCTCTGGTTCAGTATGAAGACGGCGAAAAGCGTTACTTCTTAGCTCCCCTGGGTGTAACAGACGGCAACGTATTAGTTACAGATCCCAACGGCGCTGATATTAAGCCCGGTAACGCAATGCAGATTCAGTTTATCCCCGTTGGTACACTGATTCATAACATTGAGCTTATGCCCGGTAAAGGCGGCCAGCTGGTTCGTTCTGCAGGCGGCGCAGCACAGCTCATGTCTAAAGAAGAGAAATATGCTCAGGTAAGACTTCCGTCCGGTGAAGTTCGCTATATCAGACTGAACTGTATGGCAACCATCGGTCAGGTTGGTAACCTGGATCATGAAAACGTATCCATCGGTAAAGCCGGTAGAAAACGTCACATGGGTATTCGTCCCACCGTTAGAGGTTCTGTAATGAA
Source organism: Clostridia bacterium (assembly GCA_045132895.1). Taxonomy (GTDB): domain Bacteria; phylum Bacillota; class Clostridia; order UBA1381; family UBA9506; genus UMGS755. The sequence goes on along the minus strand of JBGUTC010000007.1, from coordinate 33,558 downwards.
CCCGAATGACCATCCTCATGGTGGTGGTGAAGGTCGTTCACCCATCGGTCGTCCCGGACCTGTTACTCCTTGGGGTAAACCTGCACTGGGCCTGAAGACCAGAAAGAAAAAGAACGTAAGCGATAAATTCATTGTAAAACGTCGCGGCGCACGCTAAGTCGTAACGTATGCTGCCGGGTCGCGTAGCGGCCTGTGCAAGCCAATTTGGGCGAAGGAGGAAAAAGAATGAGCAGATCTACTAAGAAAGGGCCTTTCGTCGCAGAAAGCCTGATTAAGAAGATTATTGCTATGAACGAGTCCGGCGACAAGAAAGTCGTTAAGACTTGGTCAAGAAGCTCTACCATATTCCCTGAAATGGTAGGCCATACAATTGCTGTACATGATGGCAGAAAACATGTTCCGGTCTTTGTATCAGAGGATATGGTCGGACATAAGCTGGGCGAATTCGCACCGACCAGAACCTATAAAGGCCACGCCGGCAATAAAACGTCAGGCGGAAGATAAAATTCCCTTGCATGAAAGGAGGAATCTTTGTGGAAGCCAGAGCTAAACTGAGCTATGCACGTATTTCATCTAGAAAAGTTAAGATTGTAATAGATTTAATTAGAAACAAGCCCGTAGGCGTTGCACTGGGTATTTTAGCAAACACCCCGAAAGCAGCCAGCGAGCCCGTTGAAAAGCTGCTGAAGTCAGCCATTGCCAATGCAGAGAACAACCACAGCATGGACGTTTCCAAGCTGTACGTTGCAGAAATCTTTGCTTGCCAGGGACCGACACTGAAGAGAGTTCGTCCCAGAGCACAGGGCAGAGCGTTCAGAATCAGAAAACGGACCAGTCATATTACGATTGTCTTGAAAGAAAAAGAATAAGAGAAGAAGGAGGTAAGTAGCTTGGGTCAGAAAGTAAATCCGCATGGATTAAGAGTTGGCGTTATCAAGGATTGGGATTCCAGATGGTTTGCTCAGGACTCCCAGTTTGGTGATCTTTTAGTAGAAGATTACAATATCAGAAAGTTCTTAAAGAACAAGTTGTTCGCTTCCGGCGTTTCCAAAATTGAAATTGAGCGTACCGCAAAGAGAGTTAAGATCAACATCTTTGCAGCAAAGCCCGGTATCATCATTGGTCGTGGCGGTAGCGAGATTGAAAAGGTTAAGAAAGAGTTAGAAACCTTAACCGGCAAGAATGTTGCCCTGAACATTGAGGAGGTTAAACATCCTGATGTTGATGCACAGTTAGTAGCTGAAAACATTGCAGCACAGCTTGAGAAGAGAATTTCCTTCAGAAAAGCAATGAAATCTGTAATGGGTCGTGCTATGAAGCTTGGCGCAAAGGGTATCAAAACCAGCTGTGCAGGTCGTCTGGGCGGTGCTGAAATTGCTAGAACAGAGCATTATCATGAAGGTACTATTCCCCTGCAGACCTTAAGAGCCGACATTGACTACGGTTTCTGGGAAGCAAACACAACCTATGGTAAGATCGGTGTTAAAGTATGGATCTACAAAGGTGAAATTCTTCCCGAAAGCAAGAAGGCTGTTAAAGCAGCACCTGCAAAAGCCTGAGGCTTATTGCAACTTCTGAAAGAAAGGAATGATTGAGGATGTTATTGCCTAAGAGAGTGAAATACAGAAGAGTCATGCGCGGCAGAATGACAGGCAAAGCAACCCGTGGTAACACCGTAACTTACGGTGAATACGGTTTGCAGGCTCAGAGCCCTGCTTGGATTACTTCCAATCAGATCGAGGCAGCCCGTATCGCAATGACTCGTTATATCAAGAGAGGCGGACAGGTTTGGATCAAGATTTTCCCTGATAAGCCTGTTACCGAAAAACCTGCTGAAACCCGTATGGGTAGCGGTAAGGGTTCACCCGAATATTGGGTAGCAGTGGTTAAGCCTGGCCGGGTTATGTTTGAAATCGGCGGTGTGTCCGAAGAAGTAGCAAGAGAAGCTATGCGTCTTGCTTCCCACAAGCTCCCGGTTAAGTGCAAATTCGTAACACGCGCCCAGCAAGAAGAGGAGGCGTAAGCATATGAAGGTTACAGAAATTCGCGATTTTACAAATCAAGAGCTCGAAAGCAATTTAGCTGACCTGAAAAAAGAACTGTTTAACCTGCGTTTCCAGAACGCAACGAATCAGCTGGAAAACCCCATGCGAATCGTCGAGGTTAAAAAGACTATTGCCAGAATCAAAACTGTTTTAGCAGAAAGAAAGCTGGAAGAGGAAGCTAACTAATTTGCTTTTTAGCGGAAAGGAGTGAAATCATGGAACGTAATTTCAGAAAGCAGAAAATCGGTAAGGTCGTTAGCGATAAGATGGATAAGACCATCGTCGTTGCGATTGAATATAACGTAAAGCATCCCCTTTACGGAAAAATTGTTAAACGTACCTACAAGCTTAAAGCTCATGACGAGAACAACATCTGCCAGATCGGCGATCGCGTTCGCGTAATGGAAACCAGACCGCTGTCTAAGGACAAGAGATGGAGACTGGTGGAGATTGTAGAGAAAGCCAAGTAAGTTAAACTGGCACGATACTAAATAAGGAGGAAACCGATATGATTCAACAGCAAACGCTTTTGAAGGTTGCTGACAACACCGGTGCTAAAGAACTGATGTGTATCCGTGTTCTGGGTGGTTCTAAGAGAAGATACGCAGCAATCGGTGATGTTGTAGTTGCTTCTGTTAAAAAGGCAACACCCGGCGGTGTTGTAAAAAAAGGCGACGTTGTCAAGGCTGTTATCGTTAGATCCGCTAGCGGTGTTAGACGTAACGACGGAACTTATATTAAGTTCGATGAGAACGCTGCTGTCATTATAAGAGATGATAAAAATCCTAGAGGAACCCGTATTTTTGGGCCCGTTGCAAGAGAGCTTCGTGAAAAAGAATATATGAAGATTCTCTCTCTGGCTCCCGAGGTGCTGTAAGGAGGAGGTACGCTATCATGGCGAAAATGCATATTAAATCCGGCGACGAGGTCATCGTGATTTCCGGTAAGGATAAAGGCAAGAAGGGCAAAGTATTAAGCGTGTTCCCGGATCAGGGTAAGGCAGTTGTTGAAGGTGTTGCAATCGCAACCAAGCATCAGAAGCCTCGCCGCGCTGGTGAACCCGGTGGTATCATCAAACAGGAAGCTCCCGTTGATGCTTCAAATCTGATGAACATTTGCTCTAAGTGCGGTAAACCGGCAAGAATCGGTCGTAAGGTTCTTGAAAATGGTGACAAAGTCAGATATTGCAAGAAGTGCAATGAAGTTTTTAACGATTAAGTAAAGGAGGTTTAAAGGCTGATGTCTAGAATGCAGGATAAATATACCAGCGAAGTAGCACCCGCTTTGATGACCAAGTTTGGTTACAAGAGCGTTATGCAGATTCCGAAGCTGGAGAAAATTGTTATCAATATCGGCCTGGGCGAAGCAAAAGAAAACGCCAAGGCATTAGACAACGCAGTGGATGACTTAATGGCTATTACCGGTCAGCGCCCTGTTATCACAAAGGCGAAGAAGTCCGTTGCTGCATTTAAAGTCAGAGAAGGCATGAACATCGGTTGCAAAGTTACACTGCGCGGCAAGAAGATGTATGAATTCTTAGACAGACTGTTTTCAGTAGCTCTGCCTCGCGTCAGAGACTTCCGGGGCATCAATCCCGATTCCTTTGACGGACGTGGCAACTACTCCATGGGAATTAAAGAACAGCTTATTTTCCCTGAAATTGAGTATGATAAAATCGATAAAATCAGAGGTATGGATATTATTGTCGTAACCACAGCCAAGACCGACGAGGAAGCAAGAGAACTGCTCACACTGATGGGCGCTCCCTTTGCCAGCCGGTAAGCTCTGATTGTGAAGGAGGAGAAACATGGCTAAAAAATCGATGATTAACAAACAGCAGAGAACGCCTAAGTTCAGCACCAGAGCATATAATCGTTGCAAAATCTGCGGACGTCCCCATGCTTATTTAAGAAAGTATGGCATCTGCCGTATCTGCTTCAGAGAATTGGCTTATAAGGGACAGATCCCCGGTGTGAAAAAGGCCAGCTGGTAAAATTATTTGGAAGGAGGCTACAATCATGCAAGTGACCGATCCTATCGCGGATATGCTGACTAGAATCCGGAATGCGAATTCCGCCCGTCACGAAACGGTTGACGTGCCCGCCTCTAACATGAAGAAGGCTATTGCAGCCATTCTGCTTGAGGAAGGGTATATAAAGAACTATCAGGTCATTGAAGATGGTAAGCAGGGCGTTATCAGAATCGCTCTGAAATATGTTGGAAAAGAAAAGGTTATCTCCGGTATACAGAGAGTTTCTAAGCCGGGTCTGAGAATCTACAAGAATACTGAAGAGTTACCTAAAGTTCTGAAAGGACTGGGTATCGCTATCATTTCCACATCCAAGGGAATTATGACCGATAAAAAGGCAAGGCAGGAAAACGTCGGCGGCGAGGTCCTGGCCTTTGTCTGGTAAAAAACTAGACAGGGAGGTGTCAGAGAATGTCCAGAATTGGTAAAATGCCGATTACGGTTCCCAGCGGTGTTGACGTCACCATCGGTGCGGCAAACGAAGTTACCGTTAAGGGTCCGAAAGGCACATTGACAAAAAATTTACATCCTGATATGATTATCAAGAAGGAAGATGGTGTGATCACCATCGAAAGACCTTCGGAAATAAAAGCTCACAAGTCTCTTCACGGTCTGACACGTACGCTGCTCAATAATATGGTTGTCGGCGTAACGGAAGGCTACGAAAAGACCTTGGAAGTTAACGGCGTTGGTTACAGAGCTCAGCTGCAGGGCAAAAACCTGCTGATGAACCTGGGCTATTCCCATCCTGTTGAAATGGAACCCGCTGAAGGTGTTACCATTGAAGTTCCGAACCCCAACACAATCATTGTTAAGGGTATCGACAAGCAGGTTGTTGGTGAATTTGCTGCTAAAGTAAGAGAAAAGAGACTGCCTGAACCTTATAAGGGCAAAGGTATCAAGTACTCTTATGAGCACATCAGACGCAAAGAAGGCAAAGCGGGCGGTAAGAAATAATAATCTCTCTTTGCAAAACAAGCATGGCAAAATCCATGCAGCTTAAAGAAGGAGTGAAAAAACGTGATTAAGAAGCCTGTCAGTAATGTGGCAAGACTCAGAAGACATAAAAGAGTTCGTAAACTGATCAGCGGAACAGCGGAACGTCCCAGACTGAACGTGTTCAGAAGCTTAAAGCATATCTATGCGCAGATCATTGACGATTCTAAGGGCATTACACTGGTTTCCGCCTCTACCTTGGACAAAGAGCTCAAGGAAAACTATGGCGGTAACAAAGAAGCGGCAAAGGCAGTTGGTAAACTGGTTGCAGAGCGTGCTCTGGCTGCCGGTATCAAATCCGTTGTTTTTGACCGTGGCGGCTATATCTATCATGGCCGTGTACAAGAATTAGCCGAGGGCGCCCGTGAAGGCGGCCTGGAATTTTAAGAGAAGGAGGAAACCAGTTTGGCTCAGTTAATAGATGCAAGTGTTTTAGACATTAAAGAAAAAGTCGTAAAGCTCAGCCGTGTTGCAAAAACTGTTAAGGGCGGTCGTAGCATGCGCTTTTCAGCATTGGTTGTCGTAGGTGACGAAAACGGTCATGTTGGTTGCGGAACCGGTAAAGCAGTTGAAATTCCCGAAGCTATCCGCAAGGGTATTGAAGACGCTAAGAAAAACATGATTAAAGTTAACCTGACCGGCACCACGATTCCCCATGAGACAATCGGTGAGTTCGGTGCAGGCAGAATTCTGTTAAAGCCCGCTGCTCCCGGTACCGGTGTTATCGCTGGCGGTGCAGCCAGAGCGGTAATTGAGCTTGCAGGTATCAGAGACATCAGAACAAAGTCTCTGCGTTCCAACAATGCAAGAAACGTAGTTAAAGCTACAATTTCCGGATTAGCCTCCTTGAAGGATGCCGGCGAAGTGGCAAATCTGCGTGGCAAATCCAAGGAAGACTTATTAGATTAAGGAGGTACGGTATTATGGCTATGCTAAAGGTTAAGCTTGTAAAGAGCACCATCGGCAGAAAGAAAGACCATATTGCTACGGTACACGCACTGGGTCTTAAAAAGATCCGGGATGAAAAAGAACACCAGGACAATCCCGCAATCCGCGGAATGATTGCCAAGGTGGACTATATGCTCGAGGTAGAAGAAATATAGTAGAAGGAGGTGCTTGAAGTGAAACTGAACGAGTTAAAGCCGGCAGAAGGCTCCAAAAAAGCAGCGTTCAGAGTTGGCCGTGGTCACGGTTCCGGTAACGGTAAAACCGCTGGCAGAGGTCACAAAGGTCAGAATGCACGTTCTGGCGGTGGCGTACGACCGGGCTTTGAAGGCGGACAGATGCCTCTTTACAGACGTTTGCCGAAAAAGGGCTTTACCAATATTTTTGCAAAAACTTATACTCAGATTAATGTTTCAGATTTAAACAGATTTGCTGATGGTACTGAGGTAACAGCTGAGGTATTAAAAGCAGAGGGAATCATCAAAAAGATCAACGACGGTGTAGTTGTATTAGGTCGTGGTGATTTAACCGCTAAGAATCTGACAGTAAAAGCAGTGCGCTTCTCCGCCACTGCAGCGGAAAAGATCGCAAACGCCGGAGGAAAGGCGGAGGTGATCTAAATGCTGCAAACGCTCAGAAACGCATGGAAGATTCCCGAATTAAGAAAGAAAATGCTTTACACATTGCTTCTGCTTGTTGTTTTCCGTCTGGGTTCTTATATCCCGGTTCCGGGTTTGACAGCTGAAGCGGTTGCAGGTTTAATGGGTGGCTTCTCTGATGGAATGCAGGGCCTGTTAAACAACTTCTCGGGTGGTGCCTTAGAGCGTGGATCCATCTTTGCTATGAGCATCTCGCCCTATATCAATGCGTCAATTATTTTGCAGCTGTTAACAGTTGCAATTCCCGCACTGGAGCGTTTGGCGAAAGAGGGCGAAGAAGGAAGAAAGAAGATTTCTTCTTATACCCGTTATGGTACAGTTATTTTAGGCTTCCTGCAGGCAACCGGACTGTATTTCGGTCTGCGTACCGGCATGGAAGGTAATGCGTTCATGAACTACGTTGTTGTTACCCTGTCTTTAACAGCAGGTACAGCATTTTTGATGTGGTTAGGTGAAGAGATTACAGAAAGAGGTATCGGCAACGGTATTTCATTACTGATCTTTACCGGTATCGTTTCCCGCGGTCCGGCAATGATTCAGTCTCTGCGTGCAACACTGATTACTTCTGAAGGCATGAGCATTCAGTCTGTAATCACTTTGATTGCTGTTGTTGCAGTTGCAGTTCTGGCAATTGCTCTGGTTGTTTTAATGAACGATGCAGAACGCAGAATTCCTGTTCAGTACGCAAAGCGCGTTGTTGGCAGAAAAATGTATGGTGGTCAGAGCACTCATATTCCCGTTAAACTGGCTATGGCCGGTGTAATGCCGATTATCTTTGCTGTTTCCATCATGTCTTTCCCCCAGACCATCAACATGTTCATCAATGGCGATGGTACACCGACTGGTTTCTGGGGTGTGGTGTTGTCTCTGTTCCGGCAGACACATCCGTTCTATATTGTTGTATACTTCTTATTAGTTGTGTTCTTCACATACTTCTATACAGCAATTCAGTTCAATCCCATTGAAATTTCTAACAACATGAAGAAGAATGGCGGTTTTGTTCCGGGTATTCGTCCCGGTAAGCCGACCTCCGACTTCATTGCTAGAATCGTTTCTAAGATCACACTGTTTGGTTCCATTTACCTTGCAGTGATTGCAATCTTCCCGATTCTGCTGGCATTTGTACCCAACCTGGGAGGTATCTCCATTGGTGGTACATCCTTGCTGATTACTGTTGGTGTTGCACTTGAAACAGTTAAGCAGATGGAATCTCAGATGCTGATGCGTCACTATAAGGGATTCTTAGAATAAGGAGATTGCACCATGAAATTAGTTTTCTTCGGTCCGCCGGGTGCCGGTAAAGGCACCCAAGCGGCTAAGCTTTCAGAGGCGTTAGGTATTCCGGCTATTTCCACAGGTCACATCATCAGACAGGCAATGGCAGATGGAACACCTGTCGGTAAGATTGCTGAGGGCTACATGAAAACGGGATCATTACTTCCTGATGATGTAGTCACTGCGTTGGTTGCCGAAAGAATTAAAAATGATGATTGTCAGAAGGGTTACATCTTAGACGGTTTCCCCAGAACTTTGGTACAAGCTGAAATGATGAGTGAAATCGGCATAGAGGTTGATCGTGTACTTGATATTGAGGTGCCAGATGAGGCCATTGTGAAACGTATGGCCGGTCGCCGCGTATGCGGTACATGCGGCGCTGCATTTCATGTAGAGTTCAATCCCCCTAAGGCAGAAAATGTTTGTGATACTTGTGGTGCGGCACTTTCCATTCGTGATGATGACGTACCGGAGGTTGTTTTAAACAGACTTAACATTTATCATGAGCAGACAGAGCCCTTGAAAGCATATTATGAAGCGCAAAAGAAGCTGGTTGTGATTGATGGAGAAGGTTCCGTTGAGGAAATCTTCAGTCAGATTCATAAGGTTGCTTCCAGTGAGGCAGAGTTATGATTAAGATTAAATCTCCTCATGAAGTTGAAGCAATGCGTGCAGCAGGCGAGATTGTCGCTGCGACCTTTGAACGCCTGGCAGAAGTTATTCAGCCGGGGATCACGACTGCAGAACTTGATGACATTGCGGCCCGGTTTATCCGGAAAAATAATGCGACTTGTTCCTTTTGGAATTATAGCGGTTATCCTGCTCACATCTGTGCATCAGTGAACGAGCAGGTTGTACACGGGATTCCTTCTAAGCGTACCGTGCTTAAAGATGGAGATATCGTCAGCATTGACATCGGTGCTTGCTACGGTGGCTACCATGGTGACAGCGCAAGAACGTTTGCGGTTGGCACGATTAGTCCTGAAGCAGAGAAACTGATCCGTGTTACAAGAGAAAGCTTCTATGAAGGTCTTAAAATGGCCCGGGCAGGAAATCGTGTTCAGGACATTGGTGCTGCTGTGCAGACTTATGTGGAACAAAACGGTTTCTCTGTTGTCAGAAGCTTGGTTGGTCATGGTGTTGGAAGTGCTCTTCATGAAGATCCGGAGGTTCCAAATTATGGCACATTCGGTCGGGGTGCAAGACTTCTTCCCGGCATGACACTGGCGATTGAGCCGATGGTAAATCAAGGGACGTATCATGTAAATACCCTGCCCGATCAATGGACAGTGGTAACAGCAGACGGAAAACTCTCTGCTCATTATGAACACACCATTCTGATTAAGGATGGCGATGCAGAACTTTTAACCGTTTGCTAAAGTTTTTTGAGGTGATGATGTTTGAACGTTTTTGCCGGTGATATAGTCTTTTCGAAGGCAGGCAGGGACAAAGAAAGCCCTTTTGTGGTTTTAGCGGTTACAGATGCGCAGTATGCCATGCTCGCTGACGGGCGCGTGCGGCGTGTTGATAAACCGAAGAAAAAGAAGATAAAACATCTATTAAAAAGCGGTCATGTTGCATCGAAAATTCAGGAAAAACTGAATAGCGACATGCGAGTTACCAATCTTGATTTGAAGCGAGTTTTGGCAGAGTTTTTAAATGAATACGAAGCATAGGAGGTTTTACTATGGCAAAAGAAGGCGTTTTAGAGCTGGAAGGCACCGTGCTTGAGTCGTTGCCTAATGCGATGTTTCAGGTAGAGTTGGAGAATGGTCATCAGATTTTGGCTCATATCTCCGGAAAACTCAGAATGAACTTTATTAGAATTTTACCGGGCGATAAGGTAACTGTAGAGCTTTCGCCCTACGACCTGACGAAAGGCCGGATCACCTGGAGAGCAAAATAATTCAGGTGGAAAGCCGCATAGAGAATATAAAAGACTATAGCTAAGTCTTTAAGGAGGAATTCACATGAAAGTCAGACCGTCTGTTAAACCGATTTGCGAAAAATGTAAGATCATTAAGCGCAAAGGCAAGGTTATGGTGATTTGTGAAAATCCCAAGCACAAGCAGAAACAGGGCTGAGTGCAAATTAGCCCCCTTCTGGGGGGCAGACCTACATGTTAAAACCCATGTGGGGCGGCTGCACGCTTAGGGCGTGACCCGCATGGTTAGGCATATACACGATGGAAATGTATTGGAGGTGTAAAAATGGCAAGAATTTCAGGTGTTGACTTACCCAGAGAAAAGAGAGTTGAAATTGGCTTGACTTACGTTTTCGGTATCGGTCTGTCCAGCTCCCGTAAAATCCTGGCAGCAACAGGTATCAACCCCGATACTCGTGTTAAGGATCTCACAGAGGACGAAGTTTCCAAACTGAGAGATATCATTGACAACGAATATACGGTAGAAGGTGACTTAAGACGTAATAATGCGCTCGATATTAAGCGTCTGATGGAAATCGGCTGCTACAGAGGCATTCGTCACAGAAAAGGTTTACCGGTTCGCGGTCAGAGAACAAAGACCAATGCCAGAACCAGAAAAGGTCCGGCTAAGACCATTGCGAATAAGAAGAAATAATCACGGATTGTGTCCGGGATGTTTCCCGGTAGCAGTGTGAATGATACAGTGATGTATCTTCCGTTGTTAAAACCTTTCTAAATACATTGTCCGATATGTCGGACAGATTATGAGCTTTGCGAAAGGAGGAGCAAAAATGGCAAAAGTAGCAAGAAGAACAACTCGCAGAAAAGTTAAGAAAAATATTGAGCGCGGCGCGGTTCATATCCGTTCCAGCTTTAATAACACGATTGTTACAATTACAGACGTTGCCGGCAACGCAATTAGCTGGGCGTCCTCCGGCGGACTGGGCTTCCGTGGCTCCAGAAAGAGCACACCGTTCGCTGCACAGATGGCAGCAGAAACTGCAGCAAAAGCTGCTATGGAACATGGCCTGAAGACTGTTGAAGTTTACGTTAAGGGTCCTGGTTCCGGTAGAGAAGCTGCAATTCGTGCACTGCAGGCAGCAGGTCTTGAGGTTAGCATGATTAAAGATGTTACCCCGATTCCTCACAACGGTTGCAGACCGCCGAAAAGAAGAAGAGTTTGATTTATATTCACAGTTTGCTTATTAGCAAACGCAAATAATTGAGGAGGTGTAGTTCCGAAATGGCACGTTATACAGGTGCAGTGTGCAGACTTTGCCGTAGAGAAGGTCAGAAGCTTTTCTTAAAGGGCGAACGTTGCTACACTGATAAATGTGGTCTTGAAAGAAGAAAATATGCTCCCGGTATGCATGGCCAGAGCCGCAAGAAGATGTCGGAATACGGCGTGCAGCTGAGAGAGAAACAGAAAGCCAGAAGATATTATGGCGTTTTGGAATCACAGTTTAGAAAATACTTTGAGATGGCCAACAAAATGAAGGGCATCACAGGTGAAAACCTGCTCTCCGTTCTGGAAAGCAGACTTGACAATGTTGTTTACCGTTTAGGTTTTGGTACTTCCAGACCGGAAGCAAGACAGCTGGTAACACATGGTCACTTCACCGTAAACGGCAAGAAGGTCAACATTCCGTCCTACCTCGTAAGCCCCGGCGATGTTATCGCTATTTGCGAAAAGAGCAGAGGCAGCGAAAAGATTAAGGATGTTTTAGAGAAGACTGAATCCAGAGTTGTTCCCAAGTGGCTGGATCTGGATCGCAACACTCTGTCCGGTAAAGTTTTAACACCGGCACAGCGCGAAGATATCGATCTTGAACTTGCTGAACACTTAATCGTTGAGTTGTACTCTAAGAACTAAGGTTGATCTTATCATTGCGTTTTGGGCCTTATTTAAGGCTTATATACCCTCGCAAATAAGATTTGTGCACTTAGTGCAAACCAAACCTAAGAAAGTGTTCCATGCGATTGGGCATGAACATGCCAGAGAACACTTTTTTGTTGATGAAGGAGGCTTTGCTTCTTTCGTACAATAAAAAAGAGGGAGGGTTTAGTCTATGTTGGAAATTGAAAAACCAAATGTTGAGTGTTTGGAGCTTGCTCCTGACGGAAAATATGGAAAGTTTGTTGCAGAACCGCTGGAAAGAGGCTATGGCACAACGCTCGGTAACTCGCTGAGAAGAATGCTCCTGTCCTCACTTCCCGGTGCTGCAGCCACAAGTGTGAAAATCGATGGCGTGCTTCACGAGTTTTCCACAATTCCGGGTGTTAAAGAGGATGTAACAGAAATCATCCTCAACATCAAGCAAATTGCTGTTAAGCTCCATTGCGATACTCCGAAGGTTGTATACATTGAAATGGAAGGCGAAGGCGAGATTAAGGCCGGCGATATTAAGCTGGATTCCGATATCGAGATTTTCAATCCCGACCTGCACATCGCAACGCTGAACAAGGATGCGAAGTTATACATGGAAATAACCTTCTGCAAAGGCAGAGGTTATGTGTCTGCTGAACGTAATAAGCAGCTGAACCAGAATATTATTGGCGTAATCCCTGTTGACTCAATTTATACACCGGTTCACCGGGTGAACTATTTCGTAGAAAACACCCGTGTTGGACAAATCACCGATTATGATAAGCTCACGCTTGAAGTATGGACCGACGGTTCTATTCGTCCTGACGAAGCAGTCAGTCTGGCTGCTAAGATCATTAATGAGCATTTAATGCAGTTTATTGACCTCTCTGAGGAAGCTAAGAATGCTGAAATTATGATCGAGAAGGAAGTGGGTAAGAAGGAAAAAGTTCTGGAAATGACAATTGAAGAACTGGATCTTTCCGTTCGTTCCTATAACTGCTTAAAGCGTGCCGGTATCAATACGGTAGAAGATCTGACAAAACGTACTGAGGAAGACATGGTTAAGGTTAGAAACCTGGGCCGCAAGTCCTTGGAAGAAGTTATTGAAAAGCTTCATGGTTTAGGTCAGACCTTTGCAAAAAAAGAAGACTAATAACGAATCGGCGAGCCTCATCCTCTATGCAGCGCTTGCTGTCAGGCTCACCGGACAAACCGATTAAAAGGAGGGTAAACAGATGCCGGGTACAAGAAAACTTGGTCGTCCTACCGACCAGAGAAATGCTATGCTCAGAAACCTTGTAACATCTCTGTTGGAAAACGGCAAGATCGAAACGACCGTTAGCCGTGCTAAAGAAACAAGATGTATGGCTGAAAAAATGATTACACTGGGCAAGGATAATACCTTAGCGTCCAGAAGAAGTGCTTTATCTTACCTGATGAAGAAAAGCGTGGTATACAAGCTGTTTGAAGAAATCGCTCCCAAATATGCAGAGCGCAACGGTGGTTATACCAGAATCATTAAAGCCGGCCCCAGAAAAGGTGACGGTGCTGAAATGGCAATCATTGAACTGGTTGACTAATTAAAAAGTGAAAGAGCTGTGAGTGATCACAGCTCTTTTTTTATTTTGAACATAGGAAAAGATTATAGAAGCCAGTGCTGAAAGTCTCGTGGAGCGCCTTCTTGACATTTTGACGAGCGAATAGTATAATTTTGTTATCAAATATGAAATGGGGTCTTATTATGAAAAAAATGGTTGCTTTTTTACTCTGCGCCGTCATCATGATGATACCGGTTGGATCATTTGCGGAGCAGCAGTTAATTGGCTATGTTCGGCTGAATGATAATACCGTGATGCCCGGAACGGTATCCACCTGTTATTTTCAGCCGGGACAAGAAATTGCGGTGAACATTGGAGGCGTAGATTTATACAGTGCAACGAACGTGGTATTGCATAGGGTGAACGAGTCGCAAGGCGATCAGTCTCTTGCTTGTAGTCAGGATGGAACGGTGATTACCCTGCTGCAAAATGCAGAAAAATTTGATCTTACTTGCTATGTTCCCGGTGCATATCAGCGGGACGTCATCTATCCTGATGGTTATGTGCAAGGTGCTTCGGAATCTGATGGTGTGACAAATCTTTCTGCCGGCACGGCGTACACATTGACAGTAGGAACCTATTTTATTCGCTGTAACGGTGGTCCTGAGGTGCGACTTGAGGTCATTGACGAAACATCTTATGTTCACGGCTACCTGTATTCCAGAGAATATGTTCTTAAATATCCGGATATGTTTGAGCCGATTTATGACGAAGTTATTGTTGAACCGCCGAAATATGATGAGCCACTGTATGTAACAGGAACTGAGGTAAATACCATTCTGAACAACAGTTCTATGGTCCTGGAGGCCTATAATATCTATGACAATAACTTCTTTAAGCTGCGTGATGTGGCTCTGCGTCTTTCATTCCGTCCCCATTGTGCAAGACCTTTTGAGGTTATCTGGGATGGTGAGAAGCAGGCAGTCAATATTCTGACCAACAGAGACTATACATTGGTCGGTGGGGAATGTAATGGTTCCATTGATGCAAATGGCGAGTGGGCTCCGCCGGCAACTTATGTACCGCTTTGGCAGAAAGATGCGCAGTTAGCCCTGCCCTCAAGACAGATTATGTATGTAGATGGTCAGCCGGTAGAATTTATTGCATATAACATTAATGGCAATAACTATGTAAAACTGCGTGATTTGTGTCGGGCTATTGATTTCGGTGTTGAATGGAGCGATGACGCGCAGGCAATTATTCTGTATGATGACAGAGGCTATACGGAATAATTAACCTCTTTGTGTTTAAGCGCTATATAACAAAACCTCCTGCGGCAAAATGCCGCAGGAGGTTTTGTTTTTTTATCTTACATGTTTTCCATTCTTGTTTTAATGTATTGCTCCAGCATATCAACAGTCATGTCGATTCCCAGACGGGAACTGTTCACGGAGAGATCATAGTTTCTTGAATCGCCCCATTTACCGCTGCAATAGAAATTATGATATGTTTTTCGTTTTTTGTCCTTATAACGAATCATTTTTTCTGCTTCTTCGCTTGAAATGTTATGAAGAGAAGCAATTCTGGCTCGCTTACACTCATAATCACCTAACACAAAGATGGAAATCAGATGGGGATGCCCCTTTAGAACATGCTCAGCGCAACGACCAACAACAATAAACGACTTGCCGCTTTCAGCCATGGTTTTCATCAGACTGAACTGCATTTCAGCAATGTGCTCCTCCGGGGAAGAACGATGACCGTTTATGCTTCTGTGAAGAAAAATATTCTTTGGCACTTCATCATATTTTTTCAGTTCATCGTGATCTACGTTTTTCTGTTCTGCAATTACTTGAAGAAGATTGTCGTCATACAGAGGAATGGAAAACCGTTTTGCTAATGCCTCTGCAATAACATGACCGCCACTACCAAATTCTCGTCCAACGGTAATAATCAACTGTTTTTCCATGGTACATACCTCCCGTTTGTTGTCTATTTTTATTGTATCACATGATTTAAGGGTTTGTACAGAGTTTTTTTAGAGATATGCAAGAAAAATGTATGCCATGGAAATAACCAGAACAATAAATGTAGCAGGAACCATGGGTTTACAGTACCGTCCCCAAGAAATGGGGTAGCCTTCTTTAGCAGCGACGGAGGTGCCGACAACATTAGCAGATGCACCGATGGGAGTTGCGCTGCCGCCGATATCTGTACCCATAGACAGGGTCCAGGCAAGAACATCCAGCGAAATACCTTGGGTGGCAGCCAGACTTCTGATAACCGGAATCATGGTTGCTGCAAAAGGAATGTTGTCGATAAAGGCACTGGCAATAGCAGAAACCCAGAGAATAATTGCAACCATTAAGTATACATTGCCGCCGCTGATGACACCAATCCAGGATGCAATGATTTCCAGAATACCCGTTTCCTCCAAACCGCCAACAACCATAAATAAGCCAATGAAGAAGAGCAACGTTTTGTAGTCAACTTTTTTGATCAGATGCAGGCTGTTTTTCCCGGAAACCAACAAAGTAATCAGTGCGATGATTACGCCGATGGTAGAAACGGTTAGTCCGGTTTGTGCGTGAGTTATTAAAAGAACAACGGCTAAAGCAAAAATCACGCAACTTAAAATAAAGCGCTTCATATCTAAAATAGCACTTTTGGGGCAGGGGAAACTTTCCGGAGTCGCTTCTGCTTTAGGTTTTAACTGCTTGCGGAAGCAGAAATAGAAATATACAATAATCACCATAGTGGCAATCCCCGCCATTACGCCTGTATTGGTTAAAAAGTCCGTAAAGGAATAACCAAGAGAAGTACCGATGATGATGTTCGGTGGATCACCGCACATAGTTGCAGAACCGCCCAAGTTTGCGCAGAAAACTTCGGCTAGAATCATTGGAATGGGATTAAATCGCAGAAGCTGTGCCAGTTCAACGGTGACAGCCGCTAAGAACAGAATAACCGTAATGCTGTCAATGAACATGGAAAGGACGGCAGACATAATCATAAAGGTAATAAAAATCGGAATAATTTTATAATTTACGATTTTAGCAAGCTGCATACAAAGCCAACGGAAGAACCCGCATGCCGCCATGCCCTCTACCATGACCATCATGCCGGCAATGAACACGATGGTTTCCCAGTTGATGCCCGAGGTGGCCTCTGCACTTTCTCCCGCAGAATACCAAAAGCCCTGGGTCAAGAAACTTTTCAGGTTTAAGGTGTGCAGAATGGCTTGCCAATCATGCATACAAAGACCGAAAACAATCAATAAGGTTAAAATTCCGCAGCCAATGGTGACGTAATGTCGTTCTATTTTATCGAGTACGATTAAAATAAACATAGATACGAAAATAACCACTGCTGCAATCTGTGTTGCTACCATACAAAATCTCTCACTTTCTTTGAAAAATTTACTGTATGAAACGTGAAAATCACGGAATAAAAAACAAAAATCTACTACATTATAATACAATCTGTCATAAATTGCTAGAGAAAAAAGTAACAAAAAAAAAAGAAAAAACGGGAGAATTTGCAAACTTTTTGTTAATTTTAACGAAGGATTTTTTTGTGGTTGACTTTATAAAAAAACTATGCTACAGTTACTAATTGTAGAGGCTTAGTGTTTTGTGTGTAACAGAAAAGAGGTTATAACATGAAAAGAAATGTAGACATGATTAACGGCTCTATGCCGCTGAATATGATTCGTTTTGTAATCCCCATCATTCTGACGGGTGTTCTGCAACTTTTATTCAATGCCTGCGACTTAATTGTAGTCGGTCAATTTGCCGGCGATACCTCTCTGGCAGCCGTTGGTGCAACGGGTGCGCTCATTAATTTGTTGGTTAATGCATTTATCGGCTTGTCTGTTGGTGTTAATGTGCTGGCAGCTCAGGCCTATGGCGCCCGGGACCATGAAAAAGCAGAAAAAATTCTGCACACGGCGATTCTTTTGAGCCTCGTTTGCGGTGCAATTGTTTCGGTAGCCGGCATTTTCTTGGCTCGTCCCTGCCTTTCCCTTATGAATACGCCGGAAGATGTTCTGGATCTAGCCGTTTTATATATGCAGATTTATTTTCTGGGCGTTCCTGCTTCGTTGGTGTATAATTTCGGTGCGGCAATTCTCCGTGCGCAGGGAAACAGTAAGCATCCGCTGATGTTCCTGACAACGGCAGGCGTTGTCAATGTTGTTCTGAACTTGATTTTAGTCGTTGTGTTTAATCGTTCCGTGGATGGTGTTGCAGCGGCAACGGCTATTTCTCAGGTGGTTTCAGCAGTGTTGGTTATTCTGTATTTACGTGATCCCAGTAACCCCGGTTCTCTGCAGTTTCGCAAACTGAGAATTGATAAAGATTTAATCAAAAAGATATTCCGGATTGGTATACCTGCCGGCGTGAGCAGTATGGTGTTTTCTTTTTCAAATATTCAGATTCAGTCCTCTGTGAACCTGTTCGGTTCATCAGCAATGGCAGGTTGTGCAGCAGCAGCCAATATTGAAGGCTTTATCTACACGTCCATGAATGCGGTGCATCAGGGGGCGATGAATTTTACCGGGCAGAATGTTGGTAGTGGCAAAAAAGAGCGTGTTCCGAAAATTTTAGGGCTTCATCTGATTTTTGTAACGATTATTGGTCTTGCCCTTGGAGCCCTTGCACTCCTGCTCAAAAAGCCGCTGTTATCTCTTTATATCACAGATCAGGCGGCCTTTGACGCGGCATATATCCGAATGAATATTATTGCTCTGACCTATTTCCTCTGCGGTTACATGGAGGTGTTTGTGGGCGTTCTCCGCGGCATGGGATATTCCATTGTGCCGACGGTTACGTCTATGCTGGGAGCCTGCGGTTTGCGTCTTCTCTGGATTGCAACGGTGTTCCGGGTTTATACAAGCCTTGAGGTGTTATATGTTTCCTATCCGGTCACCTGGGCCATTACGACCCTTGCTCATTTCGTATGTCTGATGGTTGTTTTAAAGAAGCATGAGGTGAAACTGGTTGCAAAAGCAGATTGATATGGTGAATGGCTCTATGCCGCTGAATATGGTTCGTTTTGTTACGCCGATTATATTAACCGGAATTTTGTCTCTTTTGTTTAACATGTGCGACTTGATTATTGTTGGGCAATTCGTGGGAGATCAGGCAGTTGCAGCTATTAGTGCTCCCGGTTCTTTAATTTATCTCCTGATTGAATTGTTTTTAGGACTGTCTATTGGCACTAACGTCCTGATGGCACAGGCATATGGTTCAGGAGATATTGAAAAAAACAGCAGGATTTTACATACGGCAATTGTCCTGAGTCTGGCTTCTGACGACAGTGGCGCATGGAATTTTCCTATTATATGCTATGGGAAAAACAAAGTGGAGAAAAATTTCATAAAAAAAAGAAGGAATCTTTTGATTCCTTCTTTTTTATGGCATCAGCCGGCGGTCAAGGGGGAGCATAAACCCGTCAAGAGCATCAGACATACAGTCTCCGGCAATCAGCGTGCCGTCGCAAATCAATAGGTTGATGTAAACCGGTTGGGAGACAGGGTAGGGGAAATTTGCAGCAAGGTAGGTGTAACAAACGGCTTTCCTGCCTTGATATGGCCGGAGATTCAGACCACAGGGCGCCTGCAGAGCATTGTATTTGGTATACACTTCATCTAATGGATCAGGAATGGAAATGGCGCGGCAGACCTCGCTGGTTTCGTTCACTTCCCAGCCAAAATGCTTCAGGCAATTTAGTCTGGCGTCCAGTGTTACAAGGTTTTGTGAATAACAGTTTTCTTTTAACTCTTTTGTTATCGTCCGTCCCCAAAAAATTAGCAAGAGGCAAAGAAACAGGAAAAACAAAAGAGGAAGACTATTTTCTTTTAGAAAACGTTTCATGGAATCAATCCCTAATTAAAATACTGCTTCTATATCCTATGATTGGTCTTGCGTCGATATGTAAAAAGTGATATAATGAAACCGGTATTTTTGCGACTGATGCAAGGCGGACGGATTATAAACAATGGAAACGGAGACAGAAAGACTATGGAGATTAAGCAAAATTTACACACACATACGAACCTATGTGATGGTTTGGATTCCCCTGAGGAACTGGTTCTTGCAGCGATTGACAAGGGCTTTGACTCCATAGGATTTTCAGCTCATTCCTACATGAAATATTCTAAATACCTTGGCGGTGTAGATAGAACGGAAGAGTATAAACAGGCTGTCCGGGATGTACAGAAAGCCTATGGCCATTTGATTAAGATATATCTGGGTATTGAGGTGGATATGTATTCAGAGCCGGATCTGACGGAATATGATTATGCGATTGGTTCTGTGCATTATCTCAAGGTTTTAGGTGAGCCGGTAAGTTTTGATCGGGGCGAACAAGAGGTGGCAGAGTATATTGACCGGTATTTCGGTGGAGACGGTATGGCGTATGCCAAGGCGTATTATCAGGCAGTCGCGTCTTTGCCTGAGTACGGAAAATTTGATATTATCGGTCATTTTGATTTAATAACAAAGCATTGCGAAAACAGAAACTTTTTTGACACTTCTTCTGATGCATATATTCATACAGCTTTTGAGGCGGCGGAGGCACTGGTTGGAAAAATTCCTTTTTTTGAGGTAAACACCGGAGCGATTGCAAGGGGTTACAGAACCAGTCCTTATCCTTCTGTTCCGATTATCAAGCGACTGAAAGAGCTTGGCTTTGGTGCGGTTATCACGTCGGACTGTCATGATAAAGCCATGTTGGACTGTCATTTTTCTGAGGCAGAAGAACTTTTAAAGTCTTGTGGTTTTTGTGAAACATATATTTTGACGGATAACGGCTTTGTTCCGGTTTCATTATAGGGAGGATTAATCCATGAATTATCTGACAATTATTATTCTTTTATTTTCTGTTCTGGGCGCGCTGGACAGAATTCTCGGGAATCGGTTCGGCATCGGCAAGGAATTTGAAAAAGCATTTATGCTTCTGGGAACGATGGCGCTTTCTATGATTGGCATGATTGTAATTTCACCGTTTATTGCCAATGTGATGAAACCCTTGTCGGAAATTTTTGTCCGTGTGCTGCATATTGATGCATCTATTATTCCGGCGTCTTTATTTGCCAATGATATGGGAGGGGCACCCTTATCGGTTGAAATGGCAGGGGACAGCGCCATTGGTCTTTATAACGGACTGGTGGTTTCTTCTATGATGGGCTGCACCATTTCTTTTACCATTCCCTTTGCCTTAGGCGTTGTGGATAAACGTCAGCATGGGGAACTTCTTTTGGGGCTTTTGTGTGGTATTGTTACCATTCCCATAGGTTGCCTGGTATCCGGTATTGTGTGCGGGATTCCCCTGGTTACGCTTTTGCTGCTTTTATTGCCCCTGGTTGTTTTTTCTGCTGTGATTGCTTTTGGACTGGTTCGGTTTCCGGAACTTTGTATTCGCGTATTTAAAATTTTCGGCGTGTTTATTACTGTGCTGATAACGGTTGGTCTGGCACTTGGTATTATCAGATTCCTGACGGGATTTGAGATTATCAAAGGGCTTTCTACGATTGAAGAAGGCGCTTCTATTTGCGTTAATGCGGCGATTGTGTTGTCCGGTTCATTCCCGATGATGTATATACTGTCAAAGATTTTGTCAAAGCCTTTAAAAGTGATTGCAAAGTGGGTGGGCGTTAACGAAAATTCGGTGATTGGTATTGTTTCCACCCTTGCAACAAGTGCCACCTCTTTTGGCATGATGGATAAAATGGATCGAAAGGGTACTATGTTAAATGCTGCATTTGCCGTGTCCGGCGCTTTTGTTCTGGGAAGCCATCT
This sequence comes from Clostridia bacterium, assembly GCA_045132895.1. Classification (GTDB taxonomy): domain Bacteria; phylum Bacillota; class Clostridia; order UBA1381; family UBA9506; genus UMGS755. The sequence goes on along the minus strand of JBGUTC010000007.1, from coordinate 12,478 downwards.
TGCCTTTACGATGGCGTTTGACCGGACTTATGTGGTTCCTGTCATTCTGGGAAAACTGATTTCCGGCGTGTTGGCGCTGCTTCTTGCCAATATTATCTTTCAGAAAACAAACAATCCGTCTGCCTGATAAAGTTGGCTGGAAGAAGAAATAAATAGGCTGGAGGTTTATTATGGAACATTTGTTGAAGATTGTTGAAACCTTAAACGACAAAGTGAACAGTTGGGTCTGGGGACCGGTTATGTTGTTTTTCCTGATGGGCACAGGAGTTGTTCTGAGCTTTGGTTTAAAGTTTTTTCAGGTTGGGAAAATTGGCTTCTGGATGAAACATACCTTTGGTATGCTCTTTAAAAAGGCGAAACCTGAAAGGAAGGGCGCAGGGTCGGTTTCTTCTTTTCAGGCACTGTGTACAGCGCTGGGCGGCACAGTTGGCGTCGGCAATGTGGTAGGTGTGGCAACCGCCATTGCTGCCGGTGGTCCCGGTGCGATTTTCTGGATGTGGGTTGCTGCGTTTTTCGGCATGATGACAAAGTATGCCGAAATTGTGCTTGGTATTTTCTACCGCAAAAAGAATGAAAAAGGGGAATGGCTGGGCGGTGCCATGGTTTACTTAAAAGAGGGGTTTTCCAATAAAAAGGGACTGAAAACCCTGGGCTCTGTGCTGGGTGTTCTGTTTGCTGTTTTCTGTGTTGTGGCGTCTTTTGGTATCGGAAATATGAGCCAGGTTAACACCATTGCGGCAAACTTTCAGAGTACCTTCCACATCCCGGCTCTGGTAACCGGCGCGTTTCTTTTGATTCTGATGGCAGTCGTTGCTTTGGGCGGTTTAAATCGAGTTGCTTCTGTAACGGAAAAATTGGTTCCGTTTATGTCTGTGTTTTACATCTTGGGTGCCTTGATTATCATTGCCACCAAAGCGTCGGTTTTAGGTAGCGTTTTCGTTGCAATCTTTAAGGGGGCCTTTGGATTTGACGCAGTTGCCGGCGGGGCTGTTGGTGTGGTCATTTCTAAGGTTGCAAAGAGCGGTATTGCCCGGGGCGTATTCTCTAATGAGGCCGGTTTGGGTTCTTCAGCACTGGTTCATTCGGCGGCAGACGTCAAGGAACCTGCCAAGCAGGGCATGTGGGGTATATTTGAAGTGTTCGTGGACACGATTGTGATTTGTAGTCTTTCGGCGTTGACCATTCTTTCCTCCGGTGTGATTGACCTGTCTACCGGTCTTGTGGCAGAAGGATTCGCGGCCGATCAGGCATCTGTTCTGGTAACGGAAGCGTTTGCCCTGTCTTTTGGCACAGTCGGTGGCTGTTTTGCAACGCTTGCTATCTTTTTCTTTGCTGTTTCAACGGTCTTTGGCTGGTTTATCTATGGCGTAAAGTCCTGTGAGTTTTTGTTTGGTAAAAGGGCAACAGTGGTTTATAAGGTGCTTTTTGTTTGCATGATTATGGTTGGCGCTACCATGGAGTTGTCTTTGGTGTGGAACATTTCAGATACCTTTAATGGCTTGATGGCGATTCCCAACTTAGTTGGCGTGTTGGTTCTTTCCGGCACCGTCTTTAAAATCACAAAGAATTACCTGGCTAGAGTGAAGGGCGAAGCGATAAGTCCCATGTTGTCTGCTTATGATGATATTCAGAAAGAGATGGCGGCCGACGAAAACTAAAAAATCAAGTTTACGAAAACACAAGGCTCCATTCCTTGTGTTTTTTTCTTACCAAAGGATATTGAGTTTTTTGGTTATGAATAGTATAATAAGACTAGATATTTGAATATGACGATAGATTTTTTTGTCAAGAACCCTGACGGAAGGAGCATTTTAATGTTTCAAAACAGAATCGAAGCTTTTTTAGGAAAAATTGATGCAGACTGTCTGTTTATTACCTCTCCGGAAAACCTGCGGTATTTCAGCGGTTTTACCGGCGGAGAGGCAACGCTTTTAGTGACAAAGACAGAGCGTCTTTTATATACGGATTCCCGATATCTGATTCAGGCGGCGGAAGAAGCACCGGATTTTCAGGTAATTGATATTGCCGGTGTCCGGGCGTCTGACGGTTTGAAAGAAAGAAATCCTCATTCAGTAGCCTTTGAGGGCGCCTGCGTTTCAGCTGACGAATTTCTGGGGCTGCAAGAAAAACTGCCGGAGGCAACGTGGCAGTCGGTGAGTCGGGACATTCTGGTGCAGCGCTCTGTTAAAGATCGAACAGAACTTGACTTTACCCGCCGGGCAGCGAAACTGGCAGATGACGCTTTTTCCCATGTTCTGCCTTTTATAAAGCCGGGGGTTACGGAAAAGGATGTTGCGATGGAGCTGGAGTGGTACATGCGGAAAAATGGTGCTTCCGGCCCCTCTTTTCCCATCGTTTGTGCCTCCGGTGTCCGCTCGGCAATGCCCCATGGGGTTGCAACGGATAAAAAACTGGAGTCAGGCGATTTTCTGACCATGGATTTCGGTTGCCTGATTGAGGGCTATGCCAGCGATATGACCCGAACCGTCGTGTTGGGCAAAGCCACAGAGGAACAAAAGCGGATTTACGAAACCGTTAAAATAGCACAAGAAACGGCGTTGACAGTCGTGCGTGCCGGGATTTCAGGAAAGATAGCAGATGCTGCTGCGCGGGATATCATCAAGGAAGCCGGCTACGGTCAGTATTTCGGTCATGCTTTAGGTCATGGCACTGGCCTTGAAATTCACGAGCAACCGGTACTGTCGCCAAGATCGGAAACCATTTTAGAGCCGAACATGCTGGTAACGGTAGAACCGGGGGTTTATGTTGAAAACCTGGGCGGTGTGCGGATTGAGGACTTAGTGATTGTTACGGAAAAGGGGATTGAAAACCTGACCTCTTCCACAAAAGAACTTCTGGAATTGTAAAGGGGACGATTGGCATGATTGCAAAGGTGAAAAGTTGCGGTCTTTTAGGCATTGATGGCTATATTGTTGAGGTAGAAACGGATATTTCCAACGGGCTTCCGGCCTTTGAAGTGGTTGGTTTGCCGGATACGGCTGTGAAGGAGTCAAAGGAGCGGGTGCGCTCTGCTATGAAAAACTCCGGTCTTGACTTTCCTCAAAGGCGGATTACGGTGAACCTGGCGCCGGCCAATATCCGCAAAGAAGGTCCTTTTTACGATTTGCCGATTTGTATTGGACTTTTGCGGAGTTCCGGGCAACTGCCGGGAGAAGAGCCGGATGCCTATCTGTTTTTAGGAGAACTGTCTTTAAACGGAACGCTGCGACCGGTGACCGGTGCGCTGCCCATGGTTCTTTGCGCTGTACAGTCAGGGATTAAAAAAGTGATTTTGCCGGCAGAAAATGCCCGCGAGGCAGCGGTTGTTGACGGGGCAGAGATTTATCCGGCGAAGACGTTGGCGGAAATTCTGGGTCATTTTCTCCAGATTAAACGCATAGAGCCTATGACAGTTGATGTCTCGGCGATTCTGAAGGAGCAGACAACTCATTGCCCGGACTTTTCCGATGTACGCGGTCAGGAGGGTGTTAAGCGAGCGCTGGAAGTTGCAGCAGCTGGGGGGCATAACGTTCTTTTGATTGGCTCACCGGGTTCCGGTAAAACCATGCTGGCGCAGCGTTTGCCGGGAATTTTGCCCGAACCGACTTTAGAAGAAGCCCTGGAAATTACAAAGATTCACAGTATCGCCGGCATGTTGGCTTCTGATACGCCGCTGATGACAGAACGGCCGTTCCGCAGCCCTCATCATACGATTTCAGCTGTGGGGCTTTCCGGTGGTGGACGGATTCCCCGTCCCGGTGAGGTCAGCTTGTCTCATAACGGCGTTCTGTTCCTGGACGAATTGCCGGAGTTTAACAAAAGTGCCTTAGAAGTTCTGCGCCAACCGCTGGAGGATGGGGTTGTGACCATTTCCCGCGTGAATGCTACGCTGACGTATCCCTGCAACACCATGTTGGTAGCAGCAATGAACCCCTGTAAGTGCGGCTATCATGGTGACCCTGTACGCCCCTGCACCTGCACGGAAGCGCAGATTCATCAGTATCTGTCTAAAATCAGCGGTCCGCTCCTTGACAGAATCGATTTGCACGTTGAGGTTCTGGCAGTTCCCTATCATGAACTGGGTTCTAAGAAACGGGGCGAGTCTTCAGCGGAGATCCGGCAGCGGGTCAATGAAGCAAGAGCCCGTCAGGCAAAGCGTTTTGCGGGAATGCCCGGCATTTTCTCCAATGCACAAATGACTTCACGGATGACAGAGGAGTTCTGTGCTTTAGGGGATGCGGAAAGTCAGCTTATGCAGTCCGTGTTCGACCGACTGGGTTTATCTGCCCGGGCACATAACCGGATTTTAAAAGTGGCAAGAACCATTGCTGATTTAGATGGTAGCGAACAAATTAAGACCCAGCATCTCGCTGAGGCCATTCAATACAGGAGCTTAGACAGAAAATATTGGTAATTTGTCCGAAAATATAGGTTTTTTGAGGAAAGCCTCTTGACCGAGCGGAAAAAATTAGATATAATAAGATACTATAGTGTGTATATTAGTGTGTAGTCATAGGAGGTTACATCATGATAAAAGCCGCAATTTTAGGCTATGGAGTTGTTGGATCCGGCGTATATGAAATTCTGACAAGCAACCGGGAGCATATTACAAAGAAAACCGGCGGTGAAGAAATTGCTGTCAAGTATATTTTAGACCTCAGAGATTTTCCTGATCATGAGGCGCCCCAGTTGTTTACAAAGAACTTTGATGACATTTTAAATGATGCAGAAGTCAGCATTGTTTGTGAAGTAATGGGCGGGCTGAATCCGGCTTATGAATATTCGAAAGCTGCTCTTTTGGCAGGCAAAAACGTGATTACGTCCAACAAGGAGTTGGTCGCTGCTCACGGAACAGAACTTTTAGCTATCGCCAAGGAGAAAAATGTAAACTATATGTTTGAAGCCTCCGTTGGCGGCGGTATCCCCATTATCCGCCCGATGATTCAATGTCTGGCAGCAAACCGGATTGAAGAAATTTACGGCATCTTAAACGGTACAACCAACTACATTTTAACGAAGATGGATGTTGAAGGTGCTGACTTTGAAAGCGCTCTTGCTGAGGCACAGCGCCTGGGTTATGCAGAACGCAATCCCGAAGCAGATGTTGAAGGACATGATGCCTGCCGTAAGATTGCCATTCTATCTTCTCTGGCATCCGGTACATATGTCTGCTGGAAAGATATTGAGACCGAAGGCATCACAAAGATTTCTAAAAGCGATGTTGCATTTGCTGAAAAATATCATTCTGTTATTAAACTGATTGGCATGGCAAAGCTGTATGACGGAAAGGTTTATAGCCGCGTTTGTCCCATGGTGATTCCGAAGGAACATCAGCTGGCTCAGGTTAACGGCGTATTTAACGGAATCTTTGTGAAAGGTGATTCTTTAGGCGATGCGCTGTTTTACGGTCGTGGTGCCGGTAAATTGCCGACAGCCAGCGCTGTTGTGGCTGATGTAATTGATTCTGCGAAGCATTTACATGTGAACCGTCTGGTGAACTGGGAAGCAACAAACGAAAATATTATGATTGATCCTGAGACAGTCAGCAGCCGTTACTTTGTTCGTGCGAGCAGCGCGGATGTGATTGACTCTTTTGCTGGTGCAGAAGATCTGGGTAGTGCAGACGGAGAATGGTTCTTTGTAACCGGCACCATGACAGAGGCTGAATTTAAAGCAGCGTTTGATGGTCGTGGCGCATTTATCCGTGTTTTAGATTAAAGTATAAAATAAAGATGACAGGAAATGCTGTCATCTTTTTACTATCTGTTTTCGTAGCAGAAGCATCATACAACAGGAGGATTACTATGCTTGAAGGATTTGAAAATTTTAAAACAAGGGAGTTTATCTTTGCTGACAGAAAAGCGGTTATTATCTATCCGTCGGGAGAGCCTAACGGTAGAATGATTCTAAAAACCGAATATTTAACGGCGTTTCCGAATTTCGATGTTGCCATGTTGGAAAAGGGGTATCATTTGATTCATGTCTTCCAGCGTACCCGTTGGGCATCTGATGAGGAACTGGACATTCAGGCGGAGTTCATTCGCTATTGTGCGAAGGAACTGGCCTGTAGCGATCGTTGTATTTTAGAAGGTATGAGCTGTGGCGGTCTGCAGGCAGCTAAATTGGCAGAAAAATATCCGGAACTTACAGCAGTTCTATATTTAGATGCTCCGGTATTAAACATTTTGAGCCTCTGCGGTCTGGGTGAATGCACTTGTGCGGCGGTTCCGCAGTTCTGGCGCGAAATTGTTGCGACTTATGGTGTCAGCCGTTCGACCATTATTAATTTTAGAAAAAGCCCCATTGACAATATGGAACCCCTGATTGAAAATAACATCCCGGTGATTATGCTTTATGGTAATGCTGATGATGTCGTTATTTATGAAGAGAACGGTAAAGTCTTGGAGAAGTTCTATCAGGAAAAGGGTGGCATTCTGAAGGTAATTTGCAAATCTATGACCGGGCACCATCCTCATGGTCTGGAGGATCCCGCGCCGATTATTGAGTTTGTTGAAACATATTATAAATAAAAATCAATCTGCTGATCTTTCTTACTTTAGAGTAAGGGAGAGGAAGTCTAAAAGAACCTCCGGCGTAAACAGTGGGGTTCTTTTGTAGTTAGAGACGGATATGGGGGCGAAGGATATGGCAATTGAGGGATTTGAGAATTACAGAGTTGAGGAGATGATTTACTCGGATAGGAAAGCTGTCATCATTTATCCCAACTGTATGCCAAAGGGAAGAATGCTTCTGAAAACAGAGTATATCAGCGCCTTCCCGAATTTTGATATTGCCATGTTGGAAAAAGGATATTATGTAATCCATGTATTCCAGCGAAATCGTTGGGCTCCGGATGAAGAAATAGATATTTTGGCTGATTTTGTCCGCTATTGCGCAAAACAATTGGGAGCATCGAAACGTTGTGTTCTGGAAGGAATGAGTGCCGGCGGATATCAGGCGGCCATTTTTGCGGAGCGCTACCCGGAACTGACGGCGATTCTCTATATGGACGCGCCTGTTTTGAATCTTTTAAGTATGTGTGGCCTGGGAGAATGCACACATCCGGCTGTACCGGTAGTCTGGCGGGAAGTTGCAGCAACATACGGTGTCAACCGCTCTACGATTATTAATTTCAGAAAAAGCCCTATTGATAATATGGAACCCCTGATTGCAAATAATATTCCGGTGATTATGCTTTATGGTGATGCTGATGACGGCGTGATTTATGAGGAGAACGGAAAGGTCCTGGAGCAGTTTTACGCTGAACGTGGTGGAATTCTAAAGGTGATTTGCAAATCTATGACCGGGCACCATCCTCATGGTTTGGAGGATCCCACACCGATTATCGAATTTGTTGAAAGACATAATAAATAAAAAAAGCCGCAACAAAAGTTGCGGCTTTTATTTTTTTACTTTATTTACGGGCAGAACCCATATAGAAAACTGCCAGTGTACCGGGACCGGAATGGGCACCGATGACCGGATCCAGATAGTGAATCATGGATTCTTTCACGGTGAATTTCTCCATGATTTGTTTCATGACGTACTTAGCGTCTTCTTCACAGTCGCCATGTCCCACAAAAATTAGCTGCTTCTGCGGATCCTTCACGGTTTTTTCCATTTCGGAAACTAAAGCGTTTAAAGCCTGTTTTCTTCCGCGGGCCTTAGAAACTACCTCCAGTTTACCGGCATCACTAACATGCATAACCGGTTTTACCTGCAAAAGTGACCCTACAACAGCCGTTGCAGCAGATACTCTGCCGCCGCGTTTTAAGAAGAACAAGTCGTCAACCGTGAACCAGTGGCAGACGTTAAGGCGGTGTGTCAGTACCCATTCAGCAACCTCGTCAATCGTTTTTCCTTCGTCGCGCAATTTGGATGCATAATATGCTAAAAGACCTTCGCCGATGGATGCACAAAGGGTATCAACAGCCAGAATTTTTCTTTCAGGATATTTTTCTTTTAAGTCCTCAACAGCAATGGTTGCGGCTTGATATGTGCCGCTTAGTGCAGAGTCAAAGCAAAGGTATAACACATCTTGCCCTGCGTCTAAAAACTCGGAAAAGGCAGTTATGAAGCGGTCAGGGCCAATGAGGCTGGTGTTAATAACTTCCTTGTTACGCATCATATCATAAAATTGTTTTAAATCAGTTTTTTTGCCCTTTTCATAACTGTAATATTCCTTTCCGTTAATGTGAAAGGTTAAAGAAATAACTTGAAGGTCACATTTTTCAATCAGTTCTTCCGGCAGGTTTGCGGCGGAATCGGTCACAATTACATAACTCATTCTGTTTGTCTCCGTTCTAAGAAAAATATATTAATGGGTTTTTTGAAACACACACATCTAGTTTTTAAAACCATTTTATCATAAGAATCCTCTCAAGTCAAGTCTTGGAGGAAAGAAAAATCTTTTTTTCTTCAGGAATAAAAAACGCCAAATTAGCATACTGGCGGTGAAGTTGGCATAGAATAGAACAAAAACGAAAAAGGTGTTTTTATGAAAATCTGGTTATTTTCCAAGCGGGTTTTAGTATCGTATGCTCTTTTGCTTCTTATAGCTCTGGGATTGCTTGCCTATGGCTCAGGAGGCACGGTCTCTGTCTTTAACGAAGGGGAGGAAAGACGGCTTTTACCCATTTACTGCGTTGACCGTGGTGAGGAAAAAGTCTGTTGTCTGACCTTTGATGCAGCATGGGACGATGCAGACACAGATCAGTTGATTGACATTCTGGACAGATATCAAGTAAAGGCAACGTTCTTTATGGTGGGAAGTTGGGTGGAAAAATATCCTGAATCTGTCAAAAAATTTTCAGACCACGGCCATGAAATTATGAATCATTCTGATACCCATCCCCACATCAATCAATTATCTGAGGAAATGGTGCGGAAGGAAATCAATCAATGTGCTGATAAAATCGAGATAGTTACCGGAAAAAGATCCACCTTATTCCGCGGACCTTACGGCGAATATAACAACACGGTTATTACGGCGGCAGAAAGTCTTGGGCATCGGGTTCTGCAATGGGATGTTGACAGCCTTGACTGGAAGGATTTGGCGGTGGAGGATATTGTGGCGCGCGTAACAAAGCGGGTGAAACCCGGGTCGGTTATGCTGTTTCACAATGGTGCTAAAAACACGCCGGCGGCACTTCCGCAGGTTATTGAGACGTTGCAGGCAAAAGGATATAAATTTGTAACGGCAACAGAACTTTTGCTGCCGGAGCCGACAGAAATTAACCGCCAGGGAACACAGATAGCGGCGCAGAAACATGAAGAGCCGACAGAAGGCGGGCAATAAAAAAGTCGGCAGGAACAGCCCCTGACGACTGAACAACAGGAAGAGAGCCACCGGGAGGAAAATCCGGTGTCGCAGGAGTTTATGCATAGAGAACAGAGAACCTTTTTTAAATATAAAATACCAAAAATAGCGATTGCGTTTTTTGCTGTCTTATGATATGATATATACGTTAAACTGGCGAGAATTAGATTCGTGCCGGTATTTTATTCTTAGGAGGCAGTTATATGCGCACACAGTTAAAACCGTACGAAGCAGGAGCAGAGAAATCTCCTGTTATCAGAGATGGTCTGATTAAATTATTTGGTTATGAAATCGATGTCAATGCATCCGAAGTGTTACTTTCTGTTGATGATTTTACAGAAAAAGACCTTAATGAGCATTTTGATATTAAAACCGGTGAATGGTATGTTGAAGATGGCTGGGTAGTGGGTAAGAACCCGAAGATGTGCCCCGGTATGATTGTTTCAAAGGAAGATTTTTTAGGCGACGTCATGATGGAAATTACAGCAACGATGGTAGCACCCTCCACGCATGATATCAACATTATGATTAACGGAGAATGGACAGAAAAGGGCCGTGGCAATGCTTATGTTGCAGGCCTGGAAGCTTTCTGGCATGGTAACATCGGTTTTGAAAAATCTCCGGAATATAAACTGACCGTCGGCACACAGATGCTTGACTTTGACCCTACAAAGGAATATAAATTCCAGTTTGGTAATATTAACGGCAAGGTCTTTATTCTGGTTAACGAAAGAATCGGTCTTGAAATCACTGATCCTGATCCGATTGACAGCAGTAAGTACGGTAAAATTGGTGTTGAAGCATTCTCCAGTTGGATTAAGTTCAAGAATCTGAAGGTTTATCGTTTGAACTATGAACGCTTCGCGGAATACTATAATCCGGAATTTTAAGATTGTGTAGATAAGCCAAAAGCAGTGCAACTCCCGTTTTGCGCTGCTTTTGCTCACAGTGACTCAGAGAAAAAATCTGACCCGGACGAGCGCTTCGGCCGGTAAGAGGTGGAATATGAAACGAAGAAAAATGCTCCGAGCCACCACATTGCTGATTTCTGCCCTGATGATTTTTACGTTGCTTTTGGGAACGTATTTCTTGATTTATCGTCATTTTTCTACGCGTAATAATCAGTTGGAGGCTATACAGAAGGATTTACTTGTTAATTTTCAGCGGAATGTGGATGAGACCTTGAAAACTTGCACCCAGTGTATTTCATCCTGGGCGCTTGAAGATCGGGTAGTTCAGTTTGCAACGGAGAATGAACTGGATAATTACAATATGGTTCTGACCGGAAAGATTATCGGAAAAAGTTTTCTGTACCCGGAACTTGACTGCGTTTTCGGGATTTTTAAACCCGGGCAGGATGTGTTTCTGACCAATAGCGGAATCTTGTATGGTTGGGATTTAATGAAGCATTTTGGCTTTTCTCCGGAAATGCTGGAAGAGGTGTCAAACTTACCGGAACAGGAGTTTGTCAATACCTATTATCTGGCCGGTAACGGAAACGGAGAACGGTTGAACCTGTTTTTAAAGCGTTCTTTGCTGGGTGAACCATCGAAAGAACTGTACGGCTTTGTTTCTCTCAATCTGCAAAGTGTTGTAAGAACCCTGAGCCGTTTAGATGATCATGTCTTTTTTGTCAAACAGGGTCAGGAAGTTATCTTTTCTTCCGATCCGGATGTTGCCATTAGCGATCTTCGGATTTTGTCAGAGCCCTCCGAGCTTTTGTTTAACCTGAGTTACGGAAACGGTGTCATGGAACGGAATGCATGGGTAATGGTTCTGGCTTATGGCTTTTTGTTCCTTTTGCTTGCAATTGCCGGACTTTACGGCAGTGTTTTCATTGCCCGTTGGCTCAATCGTCCCATGGAGAATATCCTTCTTCAGCTTTCGGCAGACAGCGGAGAAGAGATTTATGATGAAGAGGCTTATATCCGTGACCGTTTTGTTGAGATCAAGACGATTAACCAGCAGCTGGAAGCGCGGATTAATGCTCAAGAGCAATATGTCAAGCAAAATATGATCCGAGACCTTTTATATGGTGTTGTCAATGAGGATGCCATGACCGATGCCCGGGAGCAATATGGCTTGCAGAAACTGTGCGGTCAGGTTGCGTTGGCTGTTCTGGAGAAAAAGAACGGTGAGATGCCGGGAACGGCCATTACGGGGAATATCACGGCACTGTTAGAGGCGAAAATTGAAAATAGTGTGATTCTGTTTCTGAATCTGGAGCATATTGTTGTCATTGCACCGAAGGTGTCGGCAGAAACGTTCAAACGAGAAATAACACAGGCGATTCTCCAGATTGGCGAATGGTATGACGTTCAGTATACCGGCGCGGTTTGTGACGGAGAAATCAGGGAACTGAAAGAACTCAGCCGCTTGTTTAATGAGGCAATGCGGTACTTGCAAAATGGTGATTTTGGCTATGATACGCTGGTGATTACGGCTGAAGACATCAACGAGCGGGAAGTTGCTACTTATTACTATCCGCTGGAGTTTGAGAAGAATATTGTCACCAGTATTGCGGGTAATGATTTTGACCGTGCGATGCAGATTCTGCAGACCATTCTGGATAAAAACCTGGTGGAAATGAACCTGTCGAAAGCCGCTTTGACAGAACTGAAGTTTGCCTTTGTCGGAACGGTCAAAAGGGTCTTGCAGGTTCTGAAAACGACGGAGGTAGAACTCTTTGGTGAGGGTAGTATCCTGTATCTTGAACTTTCTGCCTGCAAAACGCCGAAGGAAATTTCAGGAAAAATTCTGGAAATGTTCTCCGGAATCCGGGCTTATATGGAGTCTGCCTATGTGACGGTGAATCATGCTTTGATTGACCAGATTGAAGATTATATCAGGGACAACTATCACCGGGAGGATATGTCATTGCTTCTTTTGGCAGAGCATTTTAACCTGACAACGGGATATATCAGCAAAATTTTCAAGAAATGCCGTCAGGTTAATTTTAAGGAATATTTATCTGCTTACAGAGTTGAAAAAGCGACGGAAATTTTAGAAAGTTCTCCTCAAATCAGGATATCAGATCTGGCTCATCAGGTTGGCTATGATAACGCCAACAGTTTCATCCGTAATTTCAAAAAACTGAAGCAGGTTTCTCCGGGTGAATATAAAAAACAAAAATAGTTATAAAATTGCGCATTCCCCTGC
>JBGUTC010000006.1:0-40034 GCA_045132895.1 Clostridia bacterium | reverse complement strand
GATGTGGCAGAAGACCACTGGGCTAAAGACGTGATTGCCACCCTGTCACAGGCAGGCGTAGTCAACGGCATGGGCGACGGCACATTCCTGCCGGACAAAAGCGTGAGCTATTTTGAAGCAGCAAAGATTTTAGTATCCGTATTGGGATACGGCGATTTTGCAGAGAACATGGGCGGTTACCCCAACGGCTACCTGGCACAGGCAAGCAAACTTGGTCTGTTAAAAGGTATTACAGCAAGTAACAGTGCCATCAGCCGCGGTGAAGTAGCGCAGATGCTCTACGGCGCCCTGGACGCAAAGCCCATCGGCTATAATTTCATGCAGAACTATCCGGAAGCGGTATACACCCTGCAGGAAATCTTGTCCGACAGCAAAGATCTGGTACAGTTCAGAGGTATTTTAACAGAAACGGCTCATAGCAGTTTGGCAGCTACGAAGCCGACCTTAAAAGAGGGTGTGGTACTTGTTGCAGGACAGAAACTGTTATGCGACATGCCCGTAGAAGACTTTCTGGGTTGCGAACTGATTGTGTACGCTTACCTTGATGAAACGGTAGATAAGTACAGAATCAAGAGCTTTACCCTGACCAATGACAACGTAATCTATGAAGCAGATGCAGAAAACGTTGAATGGAACAATGATGAAGCAGTTCTTTACGATGACGAAGGTGAAGAACTGGAAGAACTGACCATGGCACCCAACAGCCTGATCACTCTGTATAACGGCCGCAAGGCAGACATTCCTGCCGGCGAGCGCGACGTGATCTACGGCGGTTACCGTTTCGTTGACTCCAACGACGACGGCAAGGTGGACGTTCTGTTCATCGAAGAAGCGCAGAGCTTTATTATTGATAAAATTAACGAGAAAACCAAGACGGTTTACTTCAAAGACCGTGCAACCTTAAACGGCAGAAACGCCGTTGTGTTGGAATCTGATGACGATGATAAATCCATCACGCTGTTAAATGCAGCAGGCGAAGCGATTGCTCTTTCCGACATCGCGAAAGACAACGCCATCACGATTTTCTCTTCCCTTGACCAGAATTATATGACCGCCATCGTCAGCGACAAGAGCATCAGCGGCAAAATCACCGCTAAGAATCTTGACGGCATCCAGATTGACGGCGAAAGCTATGAACTGGCAAAGAAGCCTGACGGCACAACATATTTTGACCCCGGCGTGAATGAAGAAGCAACCTATGTGCTGGATTGCTACGACAAGGTCGTAGGCAGCATTGGTGCTGTTAAGAGCAGCTACCAGTATGCATACATCATTAACGCAAAACACGGCAGCGGCTTAGGCTCCGGCCTGACCCTGCAGACCGTTTCCGGTCAGACTCCCCAGAAAGAAGTTGTTGTAAACGGCGACGATGAAACAATTTCTTACTATTTCCAGAACGATGCTCTGGCAACTTATGACTGTGCACCTTCCTTCTATTTAAATGATGTGAAGGTCAGCGCTAACAGCGTTAACCCGGCACAGGTAAAAGAAACCCTGGCAGCCTTCCGTTTAAACAGCGACGGACAGATCCGTGAACTGTATACATCGGCCCTGCCCGGCAGCATCAGCGGCAGCTATGCCTTTAACGCAGACATTCTCTCCTTCGGTGGCGAGAACGTTCTCCGCGGTTTTGCAACCGATGAGAGCACCATGTTCATCTGCGTACCTGAAAATGCAAGCAACACAGAGAACTTCTCTGTACAGGTTAAGATTACCGACGAGTCCGCCGGCAACAAGGTATACGGAACCGTCTTCTTCCCCGACCTGGGCTATGAAGATCCCGATACTGAGCCCGTTGACATTCTGATGGTGAAAGCGGAAATGGATGCATCTGTAACGGTTCCCATTCCCAACGATGGCGATGTTTGCTTCGTAGGCGAAGTTTTGAACACCGTTGACGATGAGGGCGACCTGGTCTACAGCATTGAAATGCTGAACGGCGAAGACCTGGTAACTGTTACCACCAAGTCCGGCAGCCGTGCTGAAACAGTTGCAAAATCCCTGCGTAAGGGCGACCTGATCCGCTACGTCAAAGACGGAACCGGTAAGGTAACCAACATTCTGAAACTGGTATCTGCACAGGGTCTTGGCGATAACTACAGCAGTAACGTATTCGTAGGCTCCGGTATTGAGTCCGGTATTTACGGTCTGGCATACCACAGCGTGCCTGCAGTATATGACTACTTCTCCAACCAGATGGTAGACCGTCTGCAGTTGACCTATGATGAAAACGGAACCATTAAATCCAACGTATACCGCCTGTTCCATGAGGACATGCCGACGGTTTACAAATATGACCGCCGCGGCGGCTGGATTTCCCCGGGCAGCATTGATGACATCCGCACCTACACTCAGGTAGGCGCCGATGCAGACGGCATCCTGGCGAGTATTGAAAATAACGACATTAAAGCCTTCGTTATTATTACCGATTATTAAAAATGAGACACGGTGCGGCTTGCTTTCCGGCAAGCCCACATGATCTGGCCGTGTTCCCATATAAATAAATAATAAAATTAGGAGGACATTAAAATGAAAAGAATTTTAGGTTTAATTCTTGTCAGCATGATGCTGATGACTATGATTCTCCCCGTTGGTGCTGAAGCAAAAGCCGTTCCCGAAGTTGGCGAAATGATTTATTCAACCAGCTTTGACGGTACTACCATCGATGCGGCACATTTTTCCGACATTCAGGTAGCAGACGGCGGCAGCTTAACGCAGGAAAACGGCAAGCTTCACTTTGTTGAAGCCGGAACAGGTACGGATTATTATACCGATCGTACCCGTGTTAACTTCTATCCCTATGCTAATGACAAAGAAAGCGTCCTGACCGGTAAATTCGTAGTGGAATATACCTGGGAGAAAACAGATGCTTGGTGGGGTGCGGAAGCCTTTTTATTCGGCAGCTCTTCTGCCCATGAAGAAGCTAATGAGGAGCGTATTCGCCTGATGTCTTATAAGGCCAACGACGAAGAGCCCCATACTTCTAAAATGTTCGTTGGCTACAGCGATACTGCCGGTGGCCAGGGCCCCAATGATTACATTTACACTTCCGATCAGTTCGATATGGATACAAATGTGATCAAAATGACCATTGCTGTTGATCCTGGCAACCATACGTTAGATCTGTGGATTAACGATCAGTTTGCCGGTTCTTTTGATGACTTACAGATTTCCGGTCTGCAGCGTATCCAGTTCGATACCTACGGCCATAAATCCAGAATCAGCGACATTACATTAGACAATCTGAGCGTTTACACAGTCGAAGCAAGCAGCAAAAAACCTGTTATCAGTCTGTCTGAAGATGTTCAATATGGCTATTCTGATGATTTTTCCGGCGCGAAGGATTCTAGAATCGAATTAAACCATACCGGTGCTACCTATGAAAACAGCGCTATTAATTTTTCCGGTAGCGGTGAGCAGTATCCTGCAAAAATTTACTTAAATAAGGATCAGAGTTCTTATGCCGGCAGTATGGTTTTTGAACTTACGGTAGAGAAAAGTGTCGCTAGTGCTTTCGGTTTTTACCTGGCCGGCTCTTCCGGCAGCGTGGCGGATTTCCGTTGGAGAGGCAATGAGCTCATTATGTATAAGAAAACCGAAAGCGGTCAGGAGCAAGATTCTCTTTACGGTACGGCTGAAACAAAAGCAAAAATTACTGTCAAGTATGACAGCAATAAAGGCGAAATCGAACTGTATTTCAATGATAATCCAATCATAAAGGTTATGGAAGATAAAGCTTCCTATGTTTTAAATGCCGGTGATGTTAACTATATTGGTTTATGGTTTTACGATGAAGGCGCAGGTAGCGGTTCTTTCTCTGTTAAAGACTTTAAGTGGTATGCAACACCGACAAGCGGCGTTTCTACCGCCTGGGAAACACTGTACCACGAAGACTTTGACGGAGCAACCATTGATGCAAAGCATGTCAGTGCAGCAAGCGGTGTTTCAACACGCGTTCAGGAAAATGGCGCTTTAACAGTTACAACCGTTGACAGCGCAGGGGTAAATGTAGAAGGTGGCGTTACCGTGTACGGTAAGTCTTCTTCCGATACATCTCCGTTTACCGGCGATCACGTAATGGAAGTGTATATGTCCCGTCCGAAAGCGGATGTAAATACAAATCGTGCCAGAATTTATTTCGGCGGCAGTTTCTACATCGACTGGTTATATTATAACTATAATAGCTTTGATTACCGCGCTCATAATGGTAGCGGTTGGAATTCAGATGTTACGGTTTCGACTGCAGCCTATGATGCTCAGGTGGGAATGAAAATTACAGTAAAATTTGACAGTCGCGGTGTTTCTTTCTGGATTAATGATAACTTCGTTACAACGATTGACGGCATTCGTCCAAATAACTCAATCGTTAGCCTTGGTGCCTATACAGGCGACGGTGCGCCGACTCTTGCGGGTGTTGTTAGAATTGAAGATGTTCGCATCTTTAAACCTGTCAGTGGTGGTGCTTTAGAGCAGGTTTCCAATGAAATCTGGGAAAACATTTACCACGAAGATTTCGCAGGTGAAAGCGTTGATACAGCTCATGTTAAATTACCTACCGCAAACGCAACAACATCTTTAGCAAATGGGAAATTGTCTGTTTCTACTGTAAACAGCGAATCCAATACCGTGGTTTATCTGAACGAAGATCAGAGCGCTGTAACCGGTGACTTTGTTCTGGAAGCAGAACTGAGCAGACCGACCAAAACCAGCGATTATATTTATGATGACCGTGTAAGAGTTTATATTGGGTCTCTGTACGTTGACTGGCAGTATCAGATCAACAATCTGGAAGTATCAATGATGTCCGATGGAAACGGTACAGTGAACGCTTTAACAACTGCCGGTTGCAATGCGCAGTATAACTTAAAGATTAAGGCTCATTTTAACTCCTTTGACGGAACTGTTTCTCTTTGGATTAATGATGTTCTAGCGGTTGACAATTATCGGTTTAATGACAAAAACAGTGCCTCGGTTACAAACATCACGTTTGCCGGTTATCCGGAACTTGATGGTTACTATGGAGCAACAGCCAACAGCGGTACTTACTGCATCGAAGATGTTTCTGTTAATGTAAAAACCGGTGTTGAAAACAAAATTAAGTTTGCAGCAGGTAACACACAGGAAGGCTATCTGGCGTTCGTTACCTACGGTGAAGGCGGAACTGTTCTGAGTACCTTGGATGACCTTAACTTCCTTATTGAAGCAGGTAAGGTTTATAGTCTGGATGCTGAAGATTGGGCAGGTAAGCAGGTTTACTTATGGAATAGCGAACTGCAGCCTTTGGCAGCGAATTTTGTGGTTGAGTAATTGTTGATTTTCTGATACAATTATATTGATCCTATAGTCTCTCTTTTATAGCAGAGTACTCCCTCTGCTGTTCCCTTAAATAGGTGCAGGGCGATGATAGCATCGCCCTGCGCTTCCGGAGAACAAAATCATTTGTTTTGTTATTGATTTCAAGCTTTTGGAGTCAAGAACAAAGCAAAGGAGAATAAAAATCCTATTTGTTTTTAACCAAGATTAATTTTAGGAGGGCATATATATGAAAAGTGTCATCAAAAAACTGTGCTTAGAGCTTTTGGCTTTTGCACTACTTTTGCCGCTGTGTATTTTACCGGTAGCAGCAGCAAGTACGGTTCCGGAGCCCCTGGTTATGCGCTATCAGGATGATTTTTCCGGAGCGATGGATGAGCGCGTTTCGCTTTCATCCGGTGCAACCTATGATGGTGGTGCGATTAGCTATACCGGAGCGGCAGGCAGCGGTCAGGCTGTAGGCTTTGAGGTTTTCTTAAACCGGAACCAGAGCCTTGTTTCGGGAACCTTTGTCATGGATTTTGTCATTAAAAGAGAAAATCTTGACAGTAACTTAAGTGGGATCGCTGTAGATTTTGCCGGGTTATCCGGAGGCCGCAGAATGGATCTTCGCTGGAACCGATATGCCGGCGCATCCAGTTCTGAGGTTTTAATGTATAACAGCAGTAATAGCCAGGTTTCTCTGTACGGAACTGCCGGTGAGTCACTGCGTGTAACGCTTCTTTATAACAGCGTTGCCGGAACCGTAGCCGGTTGGCTTGACGGTGAAGAAATGTTTGCGGCTACAGCGGATTATGTAACTGAAAAAGGCGCGATTAATCGTGTCAGATTTCTGACGGAGGGCGCTGTTACCGTAAGTCTTGAAAGCTTTTCTTTCTATAGTGTTGCCCTTGAGGGTATGACGGCGGTAAAAACTCCGATTTTTACCGAGGATTTTGAAGGCAGTTCCTATTCTTCTCAGGTATATCCTGCAGCAAGTCACGCTACGTTCGCTCATGAAAAAGGCGCCCTGCAGCAGTCAACTGTTGGCGCTGAAGCTAATACCAAGGTTATCTTTAAAGCAGATGAATCTGTGATTAGTGAGGAAGAGTATGTTATTGAAACGACATTGACCCGTCCTTTAAAAACCAGTGATTATATTTATGACGACCGCGCCAGAATTTACATTGGCGGTAGCGTTTATGTTGACTGGGGTTTTCAGGTTTATAACGATTATAAGCTTTATGTCAGCGTTAATGATGGTACGGGATGGGCAGATCAGGTGCTTAGTAATGTATCAACACCGCTACTTGATGCCCAAAACCATTTGAAAGTTATGGCTCGTTTTAACACGGCGGAGGGCCTGGTATCTCTTTGGCTGAACGACGTTCAGGTTTTGGACAACTATGAGTTTACTCTTAAGAGTCAGGCGAAAATAGGTTACATTTCTTACGGTTGTTATCCGGAGTTTGACGGATATATGGGTATGACTCAGAATACCAGTATCATCCGTATCGAAGATGTCAGAGCGTATGTTCCGGAGCCGATTCCTTTAGAAGACGATCAGGTCATCAGTCGGGCATGGGATAAATTAACTGAGGACAGCCTTTTCCGTTTTCCTTTAACGGAAAGTGGCTATTTAGTTGATGATTTAATTCTTCCTAAAGAAAGTTCCAACGGCGCTGCTATCAGCTGGAGTGCTAACATTCCTGGTATCATTGATACGGAAACGGGTTATGTTACTCGCCCGGCGGCAGAAAGTAACGTGACCTTAACGGCAACTATTTCCTACGGAAACGGAACGCCTATGACAAAAGATTTTTATTTTAAGGTTCCGGCACACGGCGCATCAGTTGACGGATTTCCGCCTCAGACCAATGTGGTTACTCGCGAAGAATTTAACAGTTTTAATCCTAAGAAAATTGTATATCGTCAGACCAGCCCCAGCAGCAGCATGACGGTTGATGGTGGCAAGATGGTTGTAGAGGCAAAAACGTCGGATATCGGCGTTACCGGCGGTTATGTCTACTTAACCGAAGAACATACGGATGTTAAAGGATCTTTCGGTATTGAATTTACGATGACTCGTGACAGTTACGGGAACCATCTGATGGTCTGGCCCGGTCACGATGCCAGCGAGCGTCTGACGGATATTCGTTGGTTTGATGAAGTTTTCCAGTTCTATTGTTTAGATGAAGCAACAGGTACACTTCAGGAACGCACTTTCAGTACGACGGATTACAATGCTCAGTTTGAGTTAAAAGTAACCATGTGGGTTGATTCTGATACAGGTTTGACAACGGTTCTCTTTAACAACAAACCGGCTCTTGAAAATGTTAAAATTTTACCCGGACCCATTTCAAAAATTTTCTTCTTAAAAGAGCAGACAAAAGTTAAGGTTTATATTGATGATTTGAAGTATTATCAGTGTACAACGGATGATACTCGTGCAGCTCGTTACGATGCGGACGAATTGACCTATGAAAGTTTGTTCGGCAAGAAGGAAATTATTGATGGTGTTATTGCTTATGACGTAACCTTACCGACAAAGGGTAACCGCGATAGCAGTATCACATGGACCTCATCTCATCCGGAGATTCTTGCGCCTAACGGTACTGTTACAAGACCGGCAGAAGATACACTTGTTACGATGACTGCGACAGTAACAGCCGGCGAAGTGACAGAGACGAGAACCTTTACTGTAACTGTTCTGCGGGCGGGAGAAGGTGACCTCGTTATCCTCAAGGAGGATTTTGATGCTGTTACTCAGGAAAGCATCGTCAACGAACAGGTTGCAGGCGGTCTGATTACAAAGGATCTGAACTTGTATACAGAGGCGCCTCTGGGTAGTACCATTACCTGGACATCTTCTAATCCGGCTCTGATTAATGCCGAAACCGGCGTTGTTACCAGACCGGCTGATGAGAGCGGCGATATTTATGCAGTTCTGACAGCAAGTGTACAAAACGGAGATTATACCTTAGAAAAGTCCTTCCGTTTCGGTGTTGTACCTCTGAGTTATCCCATAGACAGCGTTCCGGTTCCGGAAGAATCCGAACTGATTTATGAATCTGACTTCAGAAAACATATTCCTGAAATCGATGGCGATGGCGAATGGAACGATGTTGATAATATTTATTATAATGTAGATCCCTGGGCCGACACTCGTGGTTGGAACGGCCGTATTACAGAGTTTGACGGTTATGTGCAGTTAGAGCGTTATACCAATGACGTGGTACCGAATCAGGGAACGATTACAACTCTTGGCTACCCCCTGCGTCCTTCTAAGGAAAATATAGGCGGAACCGTTGCGACAGAGTTCCGTTTGGAAAAAGAGGGAACGGGCGAAGTCAATATACAGATTACCGGCTCTTCCGGTCTTAGTGCTAACATCTTCTGGCAGTCTGACGGACGATTTAATATTAAACACAGCGATATATACGGTTCTACAATCTCAACCCTTTCTGAGCCGTATCTCAACTCGGCGGATATCGTCTTTATGACAGAAGAATCCAGCGGTACCTTCTCTATGTGGGTTAACGGCGAGAATGTGGTGTTCCGCGGCTTGCCTTACAGTGCGGGCAATGTGGGTCTGCGCAGCGTTCTGCTTATGTTGGACGGAACAAACTATATTACCACCCGGGTTTCAAATTTCAGAACCTATACAACTTATCCGGCGGTTCATCTTCGTCCCGAAACAGATGCAGCATGGCTGACAGAAGAACGGGTTCGTAATTTTATTCCGGCTCCGGCACCCGGAAAAGTGGCGGCAAATCTGGACTTGGTTTCCGAGGGTCCCTTTGGAACGACGATTACATGGGAAAGTTCTGACGAGACACGAATTGCCTTAGACGGAACGGTAAATCGTCCTCAGGATCAGGCAGAGGAAATTCCCGTAACCCTGACAGCAACTGTTTCTTATGGTGCTTTCTCTGCTATTAAAGAGTTTAAGTTTAACGTTATGCCTTATTATACGGCAGATGAAGATGTTGCAGATAAGGATGAAGCTTATTTAACGTTTGAAAATTATGAGATATTCAGCTTTAATGATACAGATCCTTCCGAAATCAGAAGCAGTCTGAGTCTCCCGGCAGAAGGTCCTTATGGTAGCCAGTATCTCTGGAAAACGACTAATTCCAAGGTGATTACGCCAAGCGGTCGCGTCATTCGTCCCCGTTGGGACGGGGAGCCGGAAACGGTTACTCTGACAGCGGTCATCATCTACAATTCAGCTATCAGAACCAAGGAATTTACCTTTACCGTTCTGCCGGATGAAAAAATTCTTGACCCGAAACACATGAGCGATGAGGACTTCTTCGGTGTTTGGGATGGTAGTACATGGACGAATCCCGGTAAATTCAACTATGCAGAAAATCCGGCTATGGCAGACGTCGAAAGCGCAGCGAAAACCGGAGATTATGAAGCAGCGAAAGTTGCGCTTTTGGATTACATCCGGACTCGCGGCAGAAGTTCTTTAACTGCGATTCCTGCTCGTGATGTTAGTTATGCAGAAAACTTTACATTAACCGGTGTTCACCACAACAACTACCCGACTCATAATCAGGGTAAGGTCGTTATCCGCTCTCGTAACTATCAGGAATATGAAGTGAATGTTGGCGTAGGTGCTCTTACTAAGGGCGGTGTTACAAGTTATAAAATCGGTGCCCGGTATAATGAGGACACGGCAGCGCGGATTTTATCTACCGAGTATTATGACAGCAGTAAACATCCCAGACTGGTTCTAAAAGTCAATGGTAGCACGAAAGTCTTTTATCCCACGGATACCGTTATCCGCGGTGGCAGCAACCGATATAACAACTACGTTGATGAAGTAGAGATGGAATCTCGTTTCTTTGGCGAATTGCAGGGCGAAAAGACTGCAGAGCCTCTGCTACGATTTGATCTGTCCAGTCTTTCTGAGCGTGACGACGTAACAGAAGCAAAACTTTATTTCCATGCGAAACTGGAAGAAGGGTATGCTGAGGAAAAAGAACTGCTGATTTATAAAGAAGGCGGCGAATGGACTGCAGATACCGTTACGATGAACAGTTTCACGGAGTACGTCTTTAACTTTAATGGCATTCCCGGTGAAAACGACTGGTACAAAAAAGCTAATGCCGAAGCAGAATATCAAACACAGTCCAGCCGATTTAACAACCAGGGTGCAGCAGTTGCAGAATATTTGTATACCGGCGATGAGCAGTATGCTTATGCGGTTATCTGGGATTTAATGGACTTTATCCGTGATACCCAGGGTCGGTTTAAGTTCTCTGAGCAGGTCAGCAATATTCACGGCGGTAGCTGTGACTGGGAGGCTGCAGGGGATAAGGTTCGTTATGGCGCTTTCCCCGGTGCCCTTGCAACCTGTCTGAAAATGAAAATGGTGATTTCCTATTTTGACTCCCTGGCAAAGAGCCAGTATATGACGCCGGATGCTTGTACAGCCATTCTGAAAAACCTTTGGCACGGATCTTACGAGATGGAAGATTTTTTATTGGATCCTGTCAATGAGGGAAAGGGCGCGAATCAGAAATTCTATGAGGCAACGGCGATGACCTATACGACCTTGTTTGTGCCCGAATTTTCTAATGCAAGTCAGCAGTTTGATACCAGTATTGATATCATTGAAGACCTGATTCGCTGGAGTTATTTTGAAGATGGTGCTTATATTGAAGCAACAGATGGTTACAGTGGTCAGACCTATAATATGATTCTGGATATATGGGAAAAACTTCGGAATGAAGGTAAGGACTTCAGTGAAGAAGTTCAGGATATTATTGCAAAACTTGCACTTTATAACTGTATTTTAAAAGCACCGGGTGGTATTCAGATTGCCTGGGGTGATAGCGGTAAGACCTATGGTAATACATCTCCGCAGTATCCGAAGTATTACCAGCTAAATCCTGACGAAGAGTATCAGTTTGTCAGCACCTTTGGCCGAAAGGGTATCGTTCCGACATGGACTTCTAAACTATATGAAAGCACGATGCTTGCGATTATGCGTTCTGACTGGTCAGATAATGCCCGCTGGACAATGATGACGTCCTCCGGTTTCTCCGGTCACGGTCATGCCGATGCAAACCAGATGATTGTCAATGCATTCGGCAAATCTCTCCTGATTGACGGCGGTTATTATAACTACGACCCGACGAGCTCGATTCGTAAGTATATGCAAAGTACCAAAGGACATAATACGGTTGAAGTCAATAATACGAGTCAGAAACTGATTGCTACAAATGACTCAACCATTGGCATGTCTGCTAATGCGACCAAGCATCGTTGGGTTTCCAACAACAAGTATGACTACTATAGTGTAACCACTCATGCCAATATTGACGTTGATCACAGAAGAACCGTTACTTTCGTAAAACCGGACTTCTGGATTGTTTCCGACTTAATGATTCCGGAAGATATGGAGCGTCCTAATAACTATCGTCAGCTGTGGCATATGGCGGCAGATGCAAACCTGCAGCACAATGATGCAGACAGAACCATTTACTCTGATTTTGCCAGTGGCGCAGATATTATGATTGCTTCAGCGGATAGCGATGCAACAATCATTGAGGAAATCGGTTACGATACCTTGGGATGGGGTCTTGCTTCTGAGGCAAAATACGGTTACTACTTTAAAGAAAACGTAGCCGGTAAGCAGACTTTTGATACGGTTATCCTGCCCTATGAAAATGCCGGCAAGGTCAAGGCAGACAGAATCGAACTGGGTGTTCCTACGCATGATGCAACAGCCATGAAGATTGAAACGGAACTTGACGGAAAAACAAACATTACCTATTACATGCTGGATTATGATCATGTGCCCGGCGCGGTTCACACCTTTGGCGACTATGTAACGGATGCAGAACTGGCAGTTGTCAGAGTTTCTGACGAGGGTGAAATCGTTGAAGTCATTCTGCACAACGGAAGTTATGTGAAGAAAAACGATAGCTCTGTTCTGCTTGCAGCAGATGCAGCCGTTGAAGCTCTTTCCTTTGAAAAGACGGGTACAACTGTTGAAGTTGAAGCATCTTCAGATGCTGTCCTTGAACAGGTTACACTTGCAGCAGACAATGTAGAAAACGTTAAATATAACGGAAGAATCATTAAGTTTGAAAGCAATAACGGAAAGCTGACGCTGATTGACGAAGAAACCGACGAGATTTTAACCAATGACCCCAGCGATAACCACGGTGGCATTACCGGCGTTGACCCCGGCAACCAGGGTGGTTCCGGTAACGAAGGCGGTTCCGGTAATGAAGGCGGTTCCGGTGGCGCAGGTGGCTCCGGTGGTGCAGGCGGCATCGGTGGTGGCGGTAGCGTTGTTGTTCCCACTAAGGGCTTTAACGACACCAAGGGTCACTGGGCAGAGAAGAGCATTGAGCGCATGGCGGATAAAGGCGTTGTTAAGGGCGACAATGGCTCCTTCCGTCCGGATGCTAACATCACTCGTGCTGAACTGATTACCATGGTTGTAAGAGCACTGAATCTGTCTGCTACAGGAATGGATACAGGCTTTAGCGATGTGGCGGCAGACAGTTGGTATGCTTCCTACATCAAGGCAGCTTTGGAAAACGGTATCGTTTCAAGTGATTCTGTTTTCAGACCGAATGATCTTGTAACCCGTGAGGAAATGGCAAAGATTCTTGCCGGTGCTGATGCACTCTTAAAGGGTGAAGCTTTTGCAGAACCTGAAGGAGACCTGTCCTTCGCTGACGGCAGTGTCATCAGCGGCTGGGCAAAACCATTCGTTCTTTATGCCAATGTAAACGGTTTAATGAACGGCATGGAGGATGGCTCCTTTGCTCCGAAAGCAAACGGCACTAGAGCACAGGTTGCAACAGTCTTAGACAGAATGTTTCAATAAATTCTATGCAGGATTGCAGATTTTGCTGCAATCCTGCAAATATATGAAAAAAACCTCGAAGCAATTTTTGCTTCGAGGTTTTTGCTTTTATATTCAAAATTTATTTTTCGATTTGTGAAAAAGCGTTTTCTAAAACAGCGATAACATCACGTCCGTATTCGGGACTGACCATTTCATTTTCTTCGCCTTTCATCAGTTTGACGAATTCAATCAGCTGATCTTCCATGAAATTCCGACTCATGTCGCCGGCGTCTACCGGTTCATAGTCCTTGCCGTTTTCAGAAACCCATAAATCCCATCCGCGAACCTGCGCTGAACCGTTGGTGAAGTAGAAGGTTGTTTCCGCGCAACCGGGGACCTGACAGCCAACATGGGTGATAACGGCGCTGACGTTGCCGGAGAGTTTAACTAAAAGCTGAGCGTGAGCTTCGACGTTGTGGTCGGTATAGAAATTCCCGCCAATTGCGGTAACTTCTTCTACTTTTCGGCCTGTTGTGTAGAACAGTTTATCGATAGAATGGGCGCCAAAGTTCATCAGGATGCCGCCACCGGACTGTTCTTTATCTAAGAACCAGCTGGAACGACCGTTGAAATATTCGCCGTTTCTGATTTCGCTGATTGCACAGAGTTTTCCGAGACGTTCTTCCTGCGTAATATTCTTCAATTCGTGGAAGGAAGCAATATAGCGCTGAACATGACCGACAGCAAGAACAGCGCCGCTTTGTTTGGCAGCGGCAATCATGGCATCACATTCTTCAACGGTATTTGCCATGGGTTTTTCTACTAAGACTGCCACGCCATGTTCCAAAAAGTAAATGGAAACATCTTTATGCAGATTATGGGGCAGATTGACAATAACAGCATCAAGGCTTTCTTTTTCCTGCATTTCCTTGTAATCAGAATATGCCCGTGCTCCGGTTCCTTCCGCCAGTTTTTCAGCTCTTTCTAAGGTTCGGTTGCAAACGGCAGCCAGCTCACATTCCGGATGTGCTAAGATAGCATCTTTGTGCATACCGCCTACGGCACCGACACCAATAATTCCAATCTTAATCATGGTATAACCTCCATATTTTTCTTTTCCTTTATTATATATTAATAGATGCACAATGTAAAGTTGCAAAATTTGTAATTTATGTTGATTTTTTTCACAGAGGTCATATAGGAAGCAAGGTCGATTATGTGACAGCCCGGTCCGCTTATGACATATCAGAAATGTACGGAGATTTATATCCTTTCAGATTTTGCAAAACAAAAGAAAAACTGATAGAAGCTTTTAGAAATGCTACTCTTTTGGATTAAGAGTGCATGACAATTGTATTTTTAGTTGTTGAGAAGGTTCTTTTGTGATTGCTATAGAGTTTGTTTCGCTTTGCCGAAAGGCAAAACATGATCCTGCGGGCGAGCCGATGACAGTTATAGGGGACCTTTTTTCTATGCAGGATTTGCCTGTGATAGAATAACTATAAAGAAGTTTTCTAGAAGATAGACGGATTAAAAATAAAAATGGAAGTCTCTTGACAAGCATATTTTGCTATGGTATAATAATCGGGTCAGTAAAAATGAGGGTATAGCTCAGTTGGTTAGAGTGCTTGCTTGACATGCAAGAGGTCGATGGTTCGAGTCCATTTATCCTCACCAGAAACGAAGCAAACTGTGTTTGCTTCGTTTTTATTTTCTTTAATAATAAAGGAAAAATGGACATATTTTTCGTTGAAAATTGCCCGAATTGGCCATGGTTATGGGCATGGAAAGTGTGCTGTGTTGGCTATTTCAACAAATTAGCCAGCAGCCCTTTGTTGAAATTGCCAAAACTAAAAAAAGATATTTTTTTTGCTTTTTATTATTGACAATAGAAAATTTTTGTAGTAAAATCATAATAGGATCATGAAAAATATCAAATTAAGAAAAGTGGGTGTGATTAATGAAAAAGGGTTTAAAGAAAACTTTGGCAGCTGTAATCGCATTGACTATGCTCATGAGCATGAGCGTTTGTGCGTTCGCAGCAAGTCTCGATGTAGTAACTTCTTATAATGTTGCTACTGATGACATCTCTGTAACTGCTACAGTTTCAGGTGCAGGTTCTGATCAGGTTGCTTTCTTAGCTAAGAAAGATAACAACATCATCTGGATCGACCAGCAACCTGCAGTTGATGGTACTGCAGTGTCCACATTCAAAACAAGCAAAGCTAACGCTGGCGCAATCGTGAACGTTGGTACAACTTCTACCGCTGCTTCTGCAGTAGAGGGTAAAGATGCTGTAATCGAATTAGCTTCTTACACCGTTACTGTTGCAGAACCGGAAAACGGTAAAGTTGTTGCTAGTGCAAGCGCTACTACCGATTTCGTAACCTTCACAGTTTATCCTGCTGCTGGTTATGAATTTGATTATGCAACTGCAAATGATGTTGCTGTTAAATTCATCGGTGACACCAAGAAAGTTGCTGTAACTGCTGATACTACTTTCAAATTCTTCTTCAAGGCTGTTGCTGCTGCTGAAGTTGCTGCTCCTGCTGCTCCTTCCAGCGCTACTGTTGCTGCTGACAAGAAGAGCGCAACTGTTGCAGGTGCTGCTGCAGGTGCTGTTGAATACGGTATGCTGATTGCAAACGCTGAAGATGCTGCTCTGTTAGCAGGTTTCGATACGGCTGCTGAAATCGCAGGTATCGATGAAAACGCTGCTTCCGGTGTTAGAAAGTATAAGGCTCTGGGTGCTAACGAAGCTGGTCAGTACATCATCTCTCTGGAAGATGCAACTGGCGAATTCTTCGCTAAGGCTTACAAAGCTGTACTGTACTCCGTAGGTTCCAACGTTGCTCTGAGTGACGTATTCGATTTACAGTAAGGAGGATATGAACGTGAAAACTTATATCAAACCCGAATTACAGGTTCGTGAAATCCGCGTAAGCGAAAATCTGGCAAGCAATGTTTCCTGGAGTGTTAAAGACGGTCAGGTTGTTACCACCTACGGCGCAATTTCTGCTCTGGCAGTTACCGGCTCCGACAATGGTGCTAACGCTTAATTGTTGATTTCGAACAAAAGAGTTATTAAAAGCGCATCTGATTTTCAGATGCGCTTTTTTCTTGTCTCTTTTTACTGATATAAAGAAAACCACGCCTGCGCGGCGTGGCTCAATCGTAACGAATAAATATAGTATGACTTTAAGACAAATGATTCGGTAGATTTTGAATTTGTTATTTAAATCGTAATCTTTTCTAATATACCTGCCATTTCTGCCAGGAAGATACCGTAGTTTGTAATTGGAACATTTTGCTCAACGGCACGCATAACGCGGGAGAGCACTTGCCGACGGTTGAACATACATCCACCGCAATGAATAACCAACTGATAGGAAGAAAGATCTGCAGGGAAATCCTGCCCGCTAACAACTTCAACTTGAATGTCCGGGTTGATTTTACTATGAATCAGATTGGGAATTTTTACTCTGCCAATATCACCGTCAAGGGGCTGATGGCTGCAAGCTTCAGCAATCAGCACACGGTCTCCAGCCTTGAGTGACCGGGAAATTTTTGCGCCGGCGAGATAGGCGGCGATGTCGCCTTTGTACCGCGCAAGAAGAACGGAAAAGGACGTCAGCATGGATTCGGCAGGCTTTTGTTCATAAACGATGGGGAACACCTGAGAATCCGTAATGATTAAATCCGGTGTGTTATTTCGGAGCGCTTCTCCTAACTGTTCAACGGTTACACAGGTTACAATGGCATGGTGATCTAAAAGGTCACGGATTGTCTGAACCTGGGGCATAATCAGGCGGCCTTTTGGTGCCTGTAAATCCTGGGGCATGACCAACAGAACCCGATCATTTTCTTTGACCAGATGACCGACGATGGATTCATTTTCCAGGGATGCCGGCGCATTTTTCACCAGTTGCTCCCGAAAATTAGCCATCCCTTCACCGGTTTTTGCACTGACAGGAACGGGTATAACGCCAAGTTCTGTCTTGATTTTATCTGCTATGCTATCCGGATTTATCAGGCGGTCAATGCCGTTTAAAACCGTTACAGTTGGGATATTTCGCTTCGCAAACTCCTCAAGGAGTTTTTTTTCTTCGTCTAGCGCTTCGGCGTCGGTTAAAACGAGAACCGCCAGTTCTGTTTTGTCAATGGCAGCAAGCGTGCGGCTCATGCGAAGTTCACCGAGTTCTGTGTTATCTCCTACGCCGGCAGTGTCCAGTAAAACGCAGGGACCTAACGGGTAGATTTCCATTGGCTTTGATACCGGATCCGTAGTTGTTCCGGCAATATCAGATACCAGGGAAACTTCCTGTCCTGCCAACTGATTGATTAGGGAAGATTTTCCGCTGTTGGTTTTGCCGAAAAAACCGATTGTGAGGCGGAGAGATGAGGGCGTATCTGTGAGTGAAACTGTGTGCATGATGGACCTCCTTGCTTTTTTCTAATCAAATTTTATCATAGCCCTGAGTGTTTGTCAATCGGGATGGCATTTCCTTTTTTCTCTGTGCATATATTGTAGAGAAGTAGGAGGTGCTGTTTTGAAACGGACGAAACGTTTTTTTATAAATGGCTTGATTCTGGGCTTTACCACGATTCTCATGCGTGGCGTGGGCGTGGGGCTGAATGCCTACATAACGGGAAAAATCGGCGCAGAGGGCATTGGTCTTTTTGGCCTTGTCATGTCTGTTTATATGTTTGCCGCGACGCTTGCCTCTTCCGGTGCATCGCTTGCCGCAACAAGGCTTGTGACAGAGGAACTTTCGGTGGGATGTCATCGTGGCATCCGGCGGAGCATGAAAATTTGTCTGGGCTATACCGTTTTGTTTGGCTTTCTTTCGGGGTCGCTGTTGTTTATCTTTGCTGAGCCTTTGGGGATTCGTTTCATGGGTGATCCGAGGACTGTCCGTTCTCTGAAGTTTTTATCCGTCAGTATGCCCTGTATTGCGGTTTCATCCGGGTTGGGGGGATATTTTACGGCAGTGCGCCGTGTTGCGAAAAGTTCAGCGGCACAGATTCTGGAACTTCTGGTTAAGGTTTTGGTAACGGTTCTTTTGCTGGCAAAATTTTGCCACCGCGGCGTTGAGTTTGCCTGTGCCGCGGTTGTGGCTGGCGGAACCATTGCAGAGATTGCATCCTGCATTTTTGCCTACGTACTCTATCGCCATGACTTAAAGCGTTATGGACGCAGTAATCCATGTGAAGGACGCTACCTTCGCCGACTCCTGCAGATTGCTGCGCCCGTAGCTGTCAGCGCCTATCTGCGCTCCGGCCTGGTAACGGTGGAGCACATGATGGTACCCCGGGGTCTGAAACAGTTCGGCGCATCGGCCTCGGCTTCCTTAGCCCAATATGGCGTGGTTCATGGTATGGCCATGCCCCTTTTACTGTTCCCGATGGCCGTTTTATCAGCTTTTGCCGGGCTCCTGGTGCCGGAACTTACGGAATTTCAGAAACAAAATAAAACCCGGGATATTAACCGGGTTGCATCGCGTGCTCTTTCTTTGTCATTGGTTTTTGGAATTGGTACGGCTTGTGTGTTCTTTGCATTTGGACACGAGCTGGGCATGATCATTTATAAAAGTGGCGATGCAGGGTTGTTTCTTCGTTTTTTGGCACCGCTGGTCATTGTGATGTATGCTGATCATGTGACAGATTTTATGCTCAAGGGTCTCAATCAGCAGGTTTATTCCATGGGATATAACATCATTGATTCTACGGTCAGTATTCTTCTGATTGCTTTTCTTCTGCCGCGGTTTGGGATTGACGGTTATATTGCCGTAGTGTTTATCACGGAAATTCTGAACACGTTTTTAAGCGTCAGTCGGTTGATCCGGGTTACGGATTTCCGGATTCCGCTGATGAAAAAGATTTTTATGCCCGTCGGTTTTGGCCTTTTGTCAACGTTGGGGCTTCGGCGGGGGCTTCTGAGTTTGCTTGGGGCGATTCCTGAAAGCGGCTTTGCCCTTGGTGGCATCATTGCGCTGAGTGTAGGAATCTATTTGGGCTTGCTTGCGCTCTTTTCCCGTGATTAGACATCCCGCAGGAGAAGATTCCAGCCTTTCCTTAAGATGCTGTCAACCAGCTGTGTTTCTGTGATTGTGCGCAGAAAACGCTGGTTTTCGTCTACAATATGGATGACAAAATAGCGATCATAGCTGAGTGTTTTGAAAATTTCCTTTGCCTTGAGAGAACTTAAGGCACTGATGGGACAGGTGCGCATCTGTCCTTTTTTTTGTAGCTTGTCCTTTGTGTAGAGCAGTTCCTGCATGAGAATATATTCGTTTCGTTTTTTCTCCTCAACCATATAAATTGTCAGAAAGGCTGCCACCATCAGGAGACTGACATTCAGCCGGGTCGCAACCAGCAGGAGGATGCCTGCAGCGAATAGTGTGACAGAGATAGCGCGGCTGATGCGGTTCATAGCAGATGCAGCAGACAAGTAGCCCACCCGTCGGGTCAGCATGGCTCTCAGGACTCTGCCACCGTCCAAAGGCAGGCAGGGAAGGAGATTGAGGAGCATGACGGACATATTTAAAAAACGGAACAGGGTCAGGCTCAAAGGCTGAGTGGGAAACGTTGCGGTGAGAATCCGGGCAAGAAGAAGCATCAGAAAATTTGCAAATGGTCCTGCAAGGGCAATAAAAATCTCCTTATCTGTGTGCCGGATGATACGGGCAGAAAGCCGCAGCGTCATACCAAAAGGCATGACAATGATGGAGCCAACCCGTTCGCGGACAAGGAGAGCAGCAAATAAGTGGAACAGTTCGTGAACTGAGACAACGGCATAAGCCATCAGCATGGTATGGAGCCCACCGGCTGCCATGGAGAGAAGCAGAAGGGGAAAGATCAGCCAATGAATATAGAAAAACCGCGTGATTTTAATCATGGCGGATCTCTCCGAATTCCAGAAACTCTGCAGGGTTCAGCCAGGTTTCGCCGTTGCGGATTTCAAAGTGCAGATGCGGGCCGGTAACATTCCCTGTGGCGCCTACAGTGGCAACAGCCTGACCGGCAGAAACTGTGTCGCCGGCGTGAGGTAACACTTCGGCACAGTGGGCATACACCGTGTAGATTGTCTCGGAATGGCGCACCACCAGATAGTTGCCGTAGTCCGGACTTTCTCCCGCTTCTATAACCTCGCCCGGGGCAGCGCACAAGATTTTTTCTCCTTCAGCGGCGCCCAGGTCAACACCGTAGTGAAAGGTTTCAACGCCGGTGGTGGGATGAATGCGAACTCCGAAAGGCGAGGTAACCGGTGCTTCTACAGGTTTGACCAGTTTCGTCAGAACGTCGCTGTCTCCCAGGTTTCGTGCCTCTTCGCCGGGAAGCAGGGACAGAACCCATTGTCGGATGTCTGCGGGAATGGAACGGAAATCCGTCTGGGTGCTCAGAATCAGTTGCAAGGCATTTTTAGCCGACAGAAAGGATTCATCCGGCGCCGTCTTGATAAACAGGCAGACGCCAAGCAACAAAAGGCTGCAGAAAGCCTGAGCGGCTATGGTATTTTTGCGGGATTTGACTTTGGTCACGGGCGGTCTTCGATGGGCGATAACCTCGGAAGAACGTCTTCTGTATACTGGTTCCATATTCTTGTCCCCTTTCGTTTGATGATACAGTGTATGAGGGTGGCAGGAAAAATATGATAACAATATTGGTATAAAGAATGTCTTGACAAATGTGTAAGCGTGTGTTATTATGTGGATATGATTGGAGATGATTGCAAATGTTTGCAAAAGAAAGGCAGGACGCCATACAGAATCTGCTGAAGCAGCAGGGGGCCGTGACGACGGCAAAATTGGTGGAACAGTTTGGTGTTTCTGTGGAAACCATTCGTCGTGATTTGGTTGAAATGGCAGAGAAAGGCTTGCTTTCCCGTGTTCACGGCGGCGCAGTTGCCATGGGCAACATGAAGCCTTTTTATGCTCTGGATCAGCGTTCCCGGGAGTTTAATGAGCAAAAAAGAGAACTGTCCTGTCTGGCGGCAAACTTTGTTCAGGAAGGGGATTATCTTGGTATTGATACCGGTAGTACCGCTGTTATTTTTGCAGAAGTTCTGCGGGAACGGTTTCAGAAAATAACAGTGGTGACCCATTCGGCAGATGTTTTTGAAATCCTCCGTGACCAATTTCCGGTGATTCTCTGCGGTGGACACTATCTGTCAGAAGAAAAGAGTTTTTATGGAAGCCTTTGTCTTAAGACTCTGGATCAGATCCGGGTGCAGAAATCGTTTATTTTCCCCTCAGCAGTGTCGCTGCGGTTTGGAATTTGCGATTATCAGAGTGAACTTGTTCCTGTTCAGCAGAAACTGACGGAAATTTCTGATCAGGTTTTTGTGCTGGCTGACAGCAGCAAGTTTGAGAGCCGCGCCCTTCTTAAAATCGAAGATACCCGTCCGGAGTTTTTCTATGTAACTGACGGATTACTGACAGAGGAACTGAAGACCCTCTATGCAGAAAACGGGATGAAAATTTTCAGTCGGACAAGTTGTGAAGAGTAGAAAGGAATCAACATGAGTACATTAGAAAACAAAAAGCAAGTCAACCGGTACGTCTGGTTGTTTGCCATTACTTACATGATCAGTTATATTACCCGCATTAACTATGGTGCCGTTATTCTGGAGATGGTTAAAGCGACGGGAATTCCAAAGACCTTGCTTTCCCTGTCGCTGACCGGCAGCTTTATTACCTACGGCGCCGGGCAGATTTTAAGCGGCATCTGCGGTGATAAATTTTCTCCGAAGAAATTGATTCTTTGCGGGCTTGGGGTGACAACGGCGATGAATCTTCTGATTCCCCTTTGTTCCAATGCATATTGGATGCTGGTGGTCTGGTGCATCAATGGCCTGGCGCAGGCATTTATGTGGCCGCCCATGGTTCGCCTGATGGCAAGCCTGTTTACGGCGGATGAGTATAAATCAGCCGTTGTGAAAGTTTCCTGGGGCAGCTCCTTTGGTACGATGGCGGTGTATCTTGCTGCACCGGTATTGATTACGCTGTTTAGCTGGCGTGGAATTTTTGCTTTTTCTGCTCTTTGCGGCATCGGTATGATGCTGGTTTGGCAGAGAGTTTGTCCGGATGTTGAGATGCCGAAAGGATTTGCAAAGAAAACAGCCGAGGCAAAGGCGACGAGTGGGTTCCTCTCGCCGGTTCTTTTCTGGATTATGGTAGCGGTTGCCTTGGTGGGGATGCTCCGTGACGGTATTACAACCTGGATGCCTACTTACATTTCCGAAACCTATGAACTTAGCAGCGTTATCTCGATTTTAACCGGCGTTATCTTGCCGATTTTCAGCATTGTCAGCACGAAAGTAACGGAAAAACTCTATCGCGAAAAATTTACGAATCCGATTCTTTGTTCCGGCGTGATTTTTGGCGTTGGCGCGCTTTCGGCTTTGGTTTTATTTTTCCTGTCCGGACAGAATGCGGTGTTCTCGATTTTCTTCTCAGCACTTTTAACCGGAACCATGCATGGCGTTAACTTGATTATTACCAGCATGCTCCCTCCCTTTTTCCAGAAGACAGGAAACGTTTCTACGGTTTCCGGGGTTTTAAACTCTTGTGTCTATATCGGTAGCGCGGCATCGACTTACGGCATTGCTCTTTTGTCGGAAACATACAGTTGGGGTTTTACACTTTTTGTCTGGTTTTTAGCAGCGGCAGTCGGAACGGTGATTTGTTTCCTCTGTACCAAGCCGTGGCAGAAAAAAGTTGAACGAGACTTAGCATAAAAAAACGGTTGCGAATTTCGCAACCGTTTTTTTTATCATTATTTACTGAGAGAGCAATTCAATACCCTTTCTGATTCTTGCCAGCGTATCTTCTTTTCCTAAGAGTTCTGCCAGTTCCAGACCGCCGCCGGGGGTAAAGGACTTACCGGAAACTGCCACACGGAGGGGCCAGAGGATTAAGCCGTTCTTAACACCCAGTTTTTCAATCAGGGCAAAGAGAGCTTCGTGGAGCGCATCATAATTCCAGTCAGAGAGTCCCTCTAACACAGGCAGGATTTCCTTTAAGGATTCCAGCGAGTTTTCTTCGTTGGTCTTCATCTTCTTATGACAATAAAGCGCCGGTTCATATTCGGGCAGTGCATCGATGAAGTCAAGCTGCTCAGGAATGTCAGCCAGTTTTTCACAACGGTCGTGCAGGAGTTTTGCCGCCTTTGAAAGGTCAACATCTTCCCGCTTAATGCCTTCTTTTAAGAAGGGCAGAGCCTTTTCGTAGAACGCTTCAGGGGAGAGTTTTCTGATATATTCCCCGTTTAACCAATCCAGTTTTAAGGGGTCGAAGATTGCAGGGGATTTGCTGATACCCTTGATGTCAAACGCTTCAATCATTTCTTCTAAGGTGAAGATTTCCTGTTCGCCGCCCGGGCTCCAGCCTAAGAGGGCAATGTAGTTTAAGACGGCCTCTTTTAAGTAACCCTTATTGATAAAGTCCTCATAAGAAGCATCACCGTCACGCTTAGACAGCTTCTTGTGTGCATCACGCATAACGGGAGATACATGGATATAGGTGGGAATTTCCCAACCGAATGCTTCGTAGAGCAGGTTATACTTAGGTGTGGAAGATAAATATTCACTACCACGGATGATATGGGTAATATTCATCAGGTGGTCGTCAATAACATTTGCAAAGTTATAGGTGGGGTAGCCGTCGGACTTCAGCAGTACGTTATCGTCCAGCGTTGCGTTGTCCACCGTGATTTTTCCGTAGATTTCGTCAACGAAACTGGTGGTTCCGAACTGAGG
The DNA here is from genome assembly GCA_045132895.1 of Clostridia bacterium. Lineage (GTDB taxonomy): Bacteria > Bacillota > Clostridia > UBA1381 > UBA9506 > UMGS755. The sequence continues at coordinate 16,164 of JBGUTC010000006.1, read as the reverse complement.
AATTTTCTGACGGATAACATAAGGCACGCCGCTTGCCAGTTTTTCTTCGATTTCTTCCTTGGAGAGGTGTGCACAGTGACCGTCATATTTGGGCATGAGCTTTGCCGCTTCCTGCTGCGCGCGGAGTGAATCCAGACGCTCTTTGTCACAGAAACAGTAGTAAGCACCGCCCAGTTCAACCAATTTCTTTGCATATTCCTGATAAATCGGCAGACGCTCGCTCTGAACATAAGGACCATAGTTACCACCGATATCCGGACCTTCATCATGAATCAGACCGGTTTCGGACATGGTTCTGTATATCAAATCAACGGCGCCGTCAACAAAGCGCTCCTGGTCAGTATCTTCAATTCGTAAAATAAAATCGCCACCGGCATGCTTAGTAATTAAGTAAGCGTAAAGAGCCGTTCTGAGGTTACCGATATGCATGTAGCCTGTCGGGCTGGGGGCGAAACGGGTTCTGATTTTCGTCATAATTCCATCATCCTTTCATATTACAAGTATACCGCATTTTTTTTGGAAAATCAAGGATTTTATTACGAAATGCCTTTACCTTGCCATATTTTTGTGATATACTATAATAGAATGCGTATATCTTTGCCACTTGATGAGAAACTGTTATTTTTTTCACTTTTTAGGCATACTACTGATATGATGGTTTTACCGGAAAGGAATGAATATAGATGAAGAATTTTTTGGAAAAAATTCTGGGAAAGTACAGTGACCGCGAATTGAAGCGCATTCGACCTCTTGCTGATAAAGTTATGGCACTGGAGGAAAGCTTCTGCGGTTTATCTGACGAGGAATTAAAAGGAAAAACCCAGGAATTTAAAAATAGACTGGCAGATGGCGAGACGCTGGACGATTTGCTGCCGGAGGCTTTTGCGACGGTTCGTGAGGCGGCGTGGCGTGTGTTGGGCATGAAGCATTTTTACGTTCAGATTTTGGGCGGCATTGTGCTGCATCAGGGCAGAATTTCTGAAATGAAAACCGGTGAAGGTAAAACCTTGGTTTCCACCCTGCCGGCTTACTTAAATGCCCTGGAGGGAAAAGGTGTTCACATCGTTACGGTGAATGACTATCTGGCTAAACGTGACAGCGAATGGATGGGTAAGGTCTTTAAGTTCTTAGGACTAACAGTGGGACTGATTATTCATGACATCGCTCCGGAAGACAGAAAGGCAAACTACCTGGCAGATATTACCTACGGTACCAATAACGAGTTTGGTTTTGACTATCTCCGTGATAACATGGTCATTTATAAAGAACAGATGGTGCAGCGTGGTCAGCACTATGCCATCGTGGACGAGGTTGACTCTATTTTAATTGACGAAGCCAGAACCCCGCTGATTATTTCCGGTATGGGGGATAAATCCACGGAATTGTATCACATTGCAGACCGGTTTGCCCGTGGCTTGACCTGTCACCGCGTGGTGGAATCTGATGATAAGTCTTTAGATGAGGATGTTCAAGCTGATTATATTGTTGACGAAAAGGCCCACACCGCTACCCTGACCAAGCAGGGCGTACAGAAAGCGGAAAAAGCGTTTAATCTGGAAAACTTCTCTGACCCGGAGAACATGACCCTGCAGCATCATATCAACCAGGCAATCCGTGCTCACGGTATTATGCACCGGGATAAGGACTATGTCAATAAAGACGGCGAAATTATTATTGTTGATGAGTTTACCGGCCGACTCATGTTGGGACGTCGGTATTCTGACGGCCTCCATCAGGCCATTGAAGCAAAAGAAGGAGTGAAGGTTGAGCGGGAGAGCAAAACCCTGGCGACCATCACCTTCCAGAACTACTTCCGTTTATACACCAAACTGTCCGGTATGACCGGTACGGCGCAGACAGAAGAAGTGGAATTTCAGGATATTTACAAATTGGATGTTATTGAAATTCCCACCAACCGTCCTCTGGCGCGTGTTGATCTGGCAGATTCTGTTTATAAAACCGAGCGGGGCAAACTGAACGCTGTTGTGGAGCAAGTGGTAGCGTGTCACGAAAAAGGTCAGCCGGTGTTGGTTGGTACTGTTACCATCGAAAAATCAGAACTTTTATCCGGCATGCTAAAGCGCCGGGGCATTAAGCATGAAGTCTTAAATGCCAAATATCATGAAAAAGAAGCAGAAATTATTGCTCAGGCAGGTAAATTCAGTGCTGTGACCATTGCCACCAACATGGCAGGTCGTGGTACGGATATTATGCTGGGCGGTAACGCAGAATTCATGGCGAAGCACGAAATGAAACGTCAGGGTCTTTCTGATGAGTTGATTTCAGAAGCTATGGGCTTTTCTGATACGAATGATGAAGAAATCATTGAGGCAAGAAAACTTTTCTCTGAACTGATGGAGAAATATAAGGCAGAAATTGCGCCGGAGGCTGACAAAGTCCGGGAAGCAGGGGGCTTATTCATCATCGGTACGGAACGTCATGAATCCCGACGGATTGACAATCAGCTTCGTGGCCGTGCCGGCCGTCAGGGCGATCCCGGTACTTCACGGTTCTTTATCTCTTTAGAGGATGACTTGATGCGGTTGTTTGGCTCTGAGCGTATGAACGGCATTGTCAATGCTTTAGGCCTTGAAGAGGACCAGCCTATTGAACATAAGTTGTTGACGGGAGCCATTGAAAGCGCCCAGAAGCGGGTTGAGGGCAGAAACTTCCAAATTAGAAAACATGTGCTGCAGTATGATGATGTCATGAATCAGCAACGTGAAATTATTTACGCGCAGCGTCAGTCTGTTCTGTCCGGCAACAGCGTAAAAGACAGCATTTTGAAGATGCTCCGTGACTTAATTTCAGAAACAGTTGACCGCTTCACCGGCAGTGCAGAGGGTGCTGATGAATGGAATCTGGTGGGATTGATTGAATTTTTAGAAACCATTTATCTGCCTCAGGGTGCGGTGACGTTTACCCGGGAAGAGTTAGAGTATTTAACCAAAGAAGAGTTAAATGAGAAGCTTTATGAAGTGGGTCTTGCACTTTATGAAGAAAGAGAAGAGGCGTTTACGCCGGAGACCATGCGCGAAATTGAGCGCGTGATTCTCTTAAAGACGGTTGACAGTAAGTGGATGGATCATATCGATGATATGGATCAGCTGAGAAATGGCATTTCTCTCCGCGCGTATGCACAGCGTGACCCCGTTGTGGAATATAAGTTCGAGGGCTACAACATGTTTGAAGATATGATTGCTGCCATCCGGGAAGATACCATTAAGCACCTGTTCCATGTCCGCCTGGAAGCGCCACCGGAACGTGAACGCGTGGCAGAACCTGTGGAAGCGGGTCTTGCCGGCGACACAGAGAAGAAACCGGCGCAGAAAAATGATAAGGTCGGCAGAAATGACCTTTGCCCCTGTGGCTCCGGTAAAAAATACAAAAAATGCTGCGGCATGGAGTAAGGCATTGTGCCAAGCCGCAGGCGCCGGCAGAATGCGCTTAATCCAGCCGTTCTTTTTGTGGGTGGAACGTAGAGACAACCAAAAAAGAACCTCCACTACACATTGCCAGCGGCAGGCGAATGAGTAAGGCACGTGTGCCATGAAATGGTATTGTGCCAAGCCGCAGGCGCCGGCAGAATGCGCGTTCAGTGGAATTGTACTAAATGATGCGTGATGTAATAACCCTTTAGAAAGGAATGAAAATATTGTTAGAGTACGATCAGTATCGTCTTGACCTTCAGGCGATGAAAGACGACATTTTGGAATTAAAAGAATCCCTTGAGGTCTCTAAGAACGAGGAAGAAATCAAAAAACTGGAAGATCAGTCAGCGGATGCAGATTTCTGGAACGATATGGATGCTTCTCAGAAAGTTCTGCAGAAACTAAAGCAGCTTAAAACCAAGGTTGGTCGCTATAACAGTTTATACACCGGTTGGGAGGATGCTCTGACCCTTTGCGAACTGGCCATTGAGGAAGGGGACGACAGCCTTTTAGAGGAACTGACAGAGGCCGTCAATTCCCTGAAAGAGGAACTGGAAAATCTGCGTCTTGAAACCCTGCTTTCCGGTAAATATGATGCGAACAATGCGATTTTATCCATCCATCCCGGTGCCGGCGGAACAGAGGCTCAGGACTGGGCAGAAATGCTTCTCAGAATGTATCAGCATTGGGCAGAACGCCGTGGCTTTGCAGTAGAGACCCTTGACTATCTTGCCGGGGATGAAGCCGGTGTTAAAAGCGTTACCATTCAGATTACCGGCGATAATGCTTATGGCTATGCGAAAGCCGAAAAAGGGGTTCATCGTCTGGTTCGTTGTTCACCTTTTGATGCCTCCGGCAGACGGCATACGTCTTTCGTTTCCGTGGATGTTATGCCGGAAATCAGTGATGATATTGACGTCCAGATCAATCCGGACGATTTGAAAATTGATACCTTCCGTTCCGGTGGTGCCGGCGGTCAGCACGTTAATAAAACCGACTCCGCCATCCGCATTACCCATATCCCCACCGGTGTTGTGGTTGCTTGTCAGAATGAGCGTTCACAGCATCAGAACAAGGATACAGCCATGAAGATGCTGAAAGCGAAGCTGATGGAAATGGCAGAACGGGAACACAAGGAAAAAATCGAGGACTTAAAGGGCGACATGAAAGATATCGCCTGGGGTAGCCAGATTCGTTCCTACGTCTTCCATCCTTACAGCATGGTTAAAGACCATCGGACAAACTGGGAAACCGGCAATACCGGCGCTGTTATGGATGGCGATCTGGATCCGTTTATTAATGCATATTTAAAAGCGGCCAGCCTGGGAACGTTGAATCTGAAGTAATAAATCCCCGAATTGCGACATAAGATGAAAGCAGGACAAACATTTTCGGAGGAGATTGCGATGATTAAAAAAATGATATTTTTAACCCTTGCCATAGGCATCTTTCTGATGACGAATATGGGAGCGGTTGTGCCACAGAAAGTTGTGACGTTTTCTGACGTGACCGAGAACCACAGCTGGGCGGCGGAAGCCATTACATATTTATCCTCAGAGGAGATTTTAGCCGGCGTTGGCGATGGGTCATTTGCGCCGGATGAGCAGGTGACAAAGGAACAATTTGCCAAAATGCTTTGTCTGGCCCTTTCTGTGGAGTTAACAGAGGCAGAAGAAGCCATCGCAACGTATACGGATGTTCCGTCTGAGCGTTGGTCTTTCGCTTATATTGAAGCTATGAAGGATGTCTTTCCGCTGGATGATACGTCACCCATCAATCAGTTTAACCCGGAGCAGCCTTTCCTCCGTCAGGATGTGGCTGCCACCATTATAAATGGTATGGGTCTTGCTAAGGAAAGCAATCTGTTTAACAAAAATGTATTAGACTCTCTGTTTTTTGACAGTAGCGAAGTCCGCCAATCCTTAAGACTTCCTGTAGCCATTGCCGTTGAGCGGGGTATTCTTCGCGGCAATGACAGTGAAATTCGCCCCAATGCCCCGGTGACCAGGGCAGAAGCGGCTGTGTTTATCTATCGGATGATGCTGATCCGGCAGGGAAAGGGTGAACTTGAGTTTGTCACCCACACCCCCATCGTTGCGGAAAGTCAGGTCAGTCTGGAGCAGGCTAAGGCATGGGCAGCAGAGCGCGGCGCTCATCAGCGGTTTATTGATATTGCTGATATTTACTGGAAGTATGGCGAAATCACCGGTATCCGTCCTGAGGTTTTATATGCTCAGGCGGCAAAAGAAACCGGCTACGGAAAATATGGCGGACGGGTTTTGCCGGAACAGAATAACTGGGCGGGCATCAAGACTGCCACGGCAAACGGCGATGAAACCTATGACCATGAAACTTTTGAAACGCCGGATGATGGCGTTCGGGCACACTTTAACCACATGTCGGCCTATCTTGGTTTAGAGCCTGTGGGTGAGCCCCATGGCAGATATTTCACAGCAACCCGGACGGCTTGGGCAGGCACCGTTACGACGGTTGAAGAACTGGGTAACAAGTGGGCACCGGAGCATACATACGGATATAGCCTGGTGGCAAAGTATATCACGCCTATGATGGAACAGTAAAATATGTCAGAATGAAACATCAGAAAATAAAAAAACTGTAGCGTTTTGCTACAGTTTTTTATTTTTGCTGTGTTTTGCTGCATTCATTTATTCCAGAATGCCTTTTGTTTCATAGGTTACGGTATCGCCATTGACCGTTACCAGATAATATTTCAGGTAGGAAAGGTTGGTTGCCGGGGGCTTAACACCAATACTGGGGAAAATACCGGCAGTGGTAATATAGCGAACGCCGTCTTCGATGACGGTTTCATTCACCCAACCGCCTGCAAAAACATACACATTGCTGACCTTTTTGGCCGCTTCTTTCATGAGATTTTTAAACACGGTAATTTCAATCCCCATGGAAGAGATGTTGTGATCGTTTAAGAACACGAACAGATTATCACCGGACAGGGTTTCCACCTGTTGACGAAGTTTTTCCCATTGGGTTTTGTCAGAGCCGAACAGGCTGGCACCGTAAGCATTTTTCAGGGTGATAAAGGTACTGTTGTTATAGGTACGGCTGGAGTAACCGCTGGCGAGAATCCTGCTATTTCCTAAATCCGCCAGCAAGGAACTGTCCACGCCGTTTCCTACGAAATAGTTCATGTTACTTTCTTTCTTTAAGGCGTTGACAACGCCGTTCATGATGTACAAATCGAAGAACTTGACCGGTGTTCGGGTGTTTCCGAAAACCGTGAAGTTGAAACCGCCGGGGGTTACTTTTGAACCGGATTTTTCCATCGGGTCAGGCAGAACCACATTTTTCGGCAGGCTGGGAGCAGAGGCACCGCCGATTGTTACGGCTGTGTATGCTGTTGCGCCGCCAAGCGTTGCAGAAACCACTACAGCGCCGGCTGCTTTAGCACTTGCGCGGTTTCCGGTTATGGAAAGAATAGATGAGTCAGAAATATTGAGGGTTACATCCTGCAGCAGAATGGGTGCTTCCGTTCCGGCACTATCCCGACCTGAAAGCCAGAGCAGAGTGGTTTCGCCGGGCGAAACCTTATATTCCTTTGCAGAGAATGTCAACGCTTTGGGTGTATCCAGAACCGTCAGAATCAGTTCTGCAGAAACGCCTGCTGTCTCGCCCCGCAGGGTAACGGTTCCGGCAGATGACGCCCGGTATAAGTTGTTTTCTACAGAGCCGTTTCCATCAGAAACAGTCCAGACAATTTCGCTGGCTTCTGCTTTTTTCAGCAGAACGCCGTACTGGTCTAAAATATCAAACTCCAATGCTTTGGAGGTTCCGGCGAAGAGCGTGTTGCTGTCTGCCAGAATCCGGCCGGAGGCAGGCACTTTTTTGTCCTTGATGTTTGCCGTGATGCCGATGGAGTTGGTAACGGAACGCTTGGACCCGTCGGAGGGGGTGTTCACAACCTTATGGCTGCCGTCCTGCTTGACGGCCATGAGGGTAGAGCCACCACCGTCTAAGTTCATGGCATTGTAGCACCCCAGTTCAGCCATCAGGTAGCCAAGTTGTTTCATGGTCATGCCTGTGGCGCCGGTGCGGCGTCCGTCAACGGCAACCAGAGTCAGAATTTTTCCTGATTTGTCAACACCTACGGCAGATCGGGGTTGTGTGCCGCTGATGGTGTGGGAATAATTATCGGGGACATAGCCTTCCACTAACAGCATACCCCCGCCGCCAACGGCTGTTTCAATCAGTTCATGACTGGGTTTTGTCATGATCGATAGAGTAACATCGCTTTCTAAGGGCAGATTGTCGTAGATAAAGGTATTCATGCTCAGATCGCAGGCCAGAACATATCCATCCTTGGGAATATCCACCGGGCCGACATCCTGGTTGCGGGCAACGACTGTATCGTCCGACACCACCAGCTCAAACACATTGCCGGCAGAACCGGGTGTCTTCTCGCCCCAATCAGGCGTATAGAGCACGATGCCGGTCATGGCGTCATATTTATTGATGACGGTAATGGGTGCTTCAGCACCATCCGGTGCCACCACATTAAAACTGTAGTCAAACATGTCAAAGAGCAACCGGCTGTCTTTTTTTGTTTCATACAAAACATTCATTTTTTCATATGCTGCCGGTGATGTTCTGAGAACACCGTCCGAAATTTCCAGACCAATGGCATTCCCTCTGCCGGAACTGCCGCCACTCTGGAAAAAGTCTGCGTTAATTGCAGCAACAGCATCGTTGTTTACGGCGGAAGCATAGGTGTTTTCCAGATAACTTTTGCCGTTTGCGTGGCTTAATACGTCAAATTTCAGATGAGGTTCGTTTAAATCGGCGGTGATGATATGAATATCCTGCCAACCGTTATCCAAAAGACATTTCATATGCTGATAGGTAACCCCTTTGATCAGGGTTTCCGTTTCTGTTACGGAAAGCTCTGCGCCCAAAACCGGCATCGCCGACAAGAGAAGGGTCAGGAGCAGGAGCCAGGATAGGATTTTCTTTTTCATTTTTTTGCTCTCCTTACTGTATTGGGGGGTAAAACGGGCTGCCAACCCTCTACGCTGTTGCGCAGAGCAGTAAACATCCGCTTTTTGGTACCGTGATTGTCGTGATCAAGCTGACCGAGCAGACCTTTAATATATTCCCGTTTGGTGTTTCCGTCAGCGGGGCAGGTGCTTTTAACCACGGGGAGTTCTGCTGTTTTGGCGAATTTCCGGATGTTTCGCTCTTCCACATAGATAAAGGGACGAAGCAGGGTGATGTCCATCCGGTCAAGATGTGTTACCGGGAGAAAACAATTCACCCGACCCTCGTAAATCAGGCTCAGCATAAAGGTTTCAACGACGTCGTCAAAATGATGTCCCAGCATGATTTTGGAAAGCCCCCGCTCTTTGGCAACGGTGTTTAAAGCGCCGTGTCGCAGATTGGCACAAAGGGCGCAGGGATTTTTTTCTTTTCTAAGGTCAAACACGATTTCTTTAATCTGCGTTTTCTCAATGGTATAGGGAATGGAAAGAGATGCGCAAAGGTCAGACAAAGGCGTGAAATCCATGCCTTCCATGCCCATATCCAGGGTGATTGCTTCCAGATGAAATTGTTTCGGGTAAAACCGCTGCAGTGCATGGGCGGCTACTAAAACGGCCAGAGAGTCCTTGCCGCCGGAGAGTCCCACAGCGATGCGGTCACCCTCTTGTATCATGTCATAATCTTCAATCGCTCGGCGCATATGGCTGAGTAAATGTTGCATGAGGTACCTCTTTTCTTGTTTTGATCATCAATATTATACCATACCCCCCTTGCTTCTTCAACAAAGGGGAGAAAGATTTAAAGTTTGTTTACAGAACAGTCAGCCTCCCCATCAGCAACACGCAGAGTAAAGGTGGTGCCGGGAGCGAGGTCTGTTTTGGAGCGGATGGGTTTTCCGTCCGGAAGACTGGCGTAGGAATAGCCTCTTGCCAGAGCTGAAAGGGGGCTTAAGGCATCCAGCTTGCCTGCGCAGGCAGAGAATTGATACCGTAGTTTGTCCAGGCGGGCAGTCAGCGCCCGATGGCTGTTTTTCTGCAGATGGTCAACGGTGATTCGCTTTTCTGCAATCATGCCCGGAATGCCGGACAACGCCGGATGCTTTGACAGGCTATCCAGATTTTTTTGCCGGGTTAGGATTCCGTGCCGGATTTCAGACGACAGCGTCGATGACAGAGAAATAAGATATTGCTTTAGTTCGTTCGCAGAGGGAACCGCCAGTTCTGCCGCCGCAGAGGGGGTTGGTGCGCGGAGGTCTGCCACAAAGTCGGCAATGGTGAAGTCTGTCTCGTGTCCAACGGCGGAAATCACAGGAATTTTGGAAGCAAAAATTTCCCGGGCAACGATTTCCTCGTTAAATGCCCAAAGATCCTCGATGGAACCGCCACCGCGACCGGTGATAATCACATCGCCCAGTTCTTTTTCGTTTGCCAGCCGGATGGCTTTTGCAATTTCCGGGGCGGCTGAAGCGCCCTGAACGGCAACGGGAAGAACGCGGACAGCGCAGAGGGGATACCGTCGGTTTAAAATATTTAAAATATCCCGGACGGCTGCGCCGGAAGATGCCGTTATGACGCAGACTGTTTCGGGAAAGGGAGGCAGCGGCTTTTTCAAAGATTGGTCGAACAAGCCTTCCTCCTCTAATTTCTTTTTGAGTTTTTCATAGGCGGCGTAGAGGGCACCCTCGCCGTCCGGCTCCATGGACTCAATGTATAACTGATAGTTTCCGCCGGGCTCGTAGACAGAAATTCTGCCCCGGGCACTGACTTTAATGCCGTCTTCCGGCGCAAAGCGAAGGCCCATCGCTTCCCCGCGGAACATAACGGCGCGCAGAACCGAAGCCTCATCCTTTAAGGTCAGATATAAATGACCGGAAGGGTGATGCTTGAAGTTCGAGATTTCACCTTTGATGCAAATTTGCTTTAAATAGCCATTGTGCTCCAGTACACGCTTGATATAATGATTGAGCTGAGAGACACTGACGGTCAGCATTTCCTGTTCCATGGTTTTCTCCTTTAAAAGAAAAGGACTGTTGCTTATCGCTACAGTCCCGGATGCTTACAAGTTTAAGAGTTTGCTTTATTAACAGAGGATAAAACGCCGTTGACAAAAGCAGACGCTTTTTCGTCTTCATAATCCTTTGCCAACTGAACGGCCTCGTTAATGGCGATGCCGGCGGGGATTTCAGGATTGTAAAGCAACTCGCAAATGCCGATTCTAAGCGTCGCCAGGCTGACTTTGGATAAACGGGATAAAGCCCAACCACGGGTGTTTGCCTCAATGGCGGCATTGATGTCAGGCAGGTGCTCCAGTGTAGTCCGAACAAGGTTTTCAAGATATTCTTTCTGTCCGTCTACTTCGCTGCGGTAACTATAATAAAGTTCCAGCAGGGAATCTGCATCCAGCTTTTGAAATTCATGCTCAAAAATAATAATAAATCCGGCTTCGCGGGCTTCTTTTCTCGTCATATCAACGCTCCTGTATTACATAATATATCCTAACGCATCGGTCAGGTTTTTGGCAGGAAGGACTTTCATTCCTTCGGGGACTTTTAAGTTTTTCGTATTAGCCTGGGGAATAATGCAGGCTTTAAAGCCGAGTTTTAAAACCTCGGCAAGACGCCGTTCAATCTGGTTGACGGCACGGAGTTCGCCGGTGAGCCCTACCTCGCCGATAGCGGCAATGGAAGAGTCAATGGGCTTATTCCGGAAGGCAGAGGCAATAGCAAGAGCTAATGCTAAATCAACGGCAGGCTCGTCCAACCGAATGCCGCCGACAATGTTAACATAGGCATCCTGATTAGACAGATTCAGCCCCACGCGTTTTTCCAGAACGGCAATCATCAAGTTGACGCGGTTATAGTCGATGCCGGTTGCCATGCGTCTGGGTGTTCCGAAGCCTGAGGGAGAAATCAATGCCTGAATTTCTGCTAAAACCGGTCGGGTTCCCTCCATGGTGCAGACAACGGCAGAGCCGGGAGCCTGCGCAGGACGCCCTTCAAGGAGCATCATAGAGGGATTTTCCACTTCCATAAGACCGGCGTCGCTCATTTCAAAAACGCCAATCTCGTTGGTTGAACCAAAACGGTTTTTCACGGCGCGGAGAACGCGATAACTATGGTTGCGCTCACCTTCGAAATATAAAACACAGTCAACCATGTGCTCCAAGACCTTAGGGCCGGCAATGGCACCGTCTTTTGTTACATGACCAACAATGAACACGGCTGTTGCCGTTTCTTTTGCATAGCGCATCAGAGAAAGGGTGACCTCCCTGACCTGACTGACACTGCCGGGGGCAGAGGAAATATCAGGGTGATACATGGTCTGAATAGAGTCGATAATTAAAACATCGGGACGGATTTCGTCCAGATTTGCCCGGATTGCGGTGATATCAGTTTCGGATAACACCATAAAGGCAGGCGATTGGCTATTTAAACGATCGGAACGCATTTTCAGCTGTTTTTCCGATTCCTCGCCGGAAATGTAGAATAACGTGGCACGTTGATCCAGACGGGCAGCCAGTTGGAGCAAGAGCGTGGATTTTCCGATGCCCGGATCGCCACCCACCAAAACCAGGGAGCCGGGAACAACGCCACCTCCGAGCACACGGTCAAGTTCGCCGATGCCGCAGGTTAAGCGGTTGTAATCCGTTACGTCTACCTCAGCCAGGGAGGTAGGCTTTGACCGCAGGGAACTCAGGGTTTTTCCGGCGGTTTTCTCTGTGCGGAGCAATTCTTCTTCCAGCGTGTTCCAACCATCACAACCAGGGCAGCGTCCCATCCATTTTGTGGACTCATACCCGCAGGCGGAACATACATATTTCGTCTTAACTTTCACAACTTGATCCTTTCAAAACTGCAAAAGCAGAATTTTCAGAAGTGTATCAGGGTGCCGGTGTTTCTTCCGGCAGTGCACCCGGTGCAATGATTTCCGGCACCGGCGCGGTGGTTGCGCCCTCGGCGGGAACGGTGGAAACTTCTGTGTCCTCCGGCGGCGTTTCTGCGCCTTCCGGTGCATCTACTGGCATGGTGCCTACTAACTCAATCCGGTCCGTGGGGACATATGTACTCTTAGTCAGAAGCTCGCTCTTAACAACGTTGCCGTTTTCAAGAGTGACTTTATAGGTATTATAATAACTGCCGTTGGAGCCTTTTTGCTCAATTTTGATTTCGCCCACGGGAAGCGTGGGTTCCTCTTTCTGAACAAGCTTTGACGGAATGGTTCCGGTGCATTCTGTCCGGATTTCAACAGTTCTTCCGGGATTTTCTTTTTGGGCGTAAACCGAGACCTTATTAACACCGCCACCGGCACTTGCCACAATCTTGATGGGGTGTCCGGTGTTATTGGAAAATTTAAAGTCAATGCTGCCATAAGAAACGGTAGCATCTCTGCCCAGGGGCACATAGGAAACGGGCAGGGAATGGTTCGTTCTGTAAACAATCTTCAGGTCTGCGAGCACGACAGCGTTAAACAAAGTGGAAGACACCTGACAAATGCCACCGCCGATGCCGGGTTCTACCTTGTTTCCAACGTAAACATTAGCGGTTTTAAAACCGTGACTGATGGTTCGGGGACCGACCGTATCGTTATAGGAGAAAACATCTCCCGGTGCCAGAACGACTTCGTTGATTTTCTGAGATGCCAACCATACGTTATGGGAACGAGACGTATCGCCGGCATTGTATCGGGAACTGTAACTGCCCAAAAGGTCAGTAAACATTTCGCTTCTGATTTGCTCAGCTGTTACGCCGGGGGCTGTAACAGTGATCGGGAAGGTGATAATATCGCCCGGGGTGCTGTCAATGGCGTTCTGGGCCACAGATTTGTTAAAATCTACGCCCGGCTTTTCGTCTACAATCACCAGTTTCTGATTTTCAATGGTGTAACTCGCGTCCACAGGGTCACCGCAGATCTGCTTATAAATTTCTTCTGCGTTGGGTTCTGTGGGAATAATTTCTTCCAGTTCCAGACGGAAAACGGAATCTGTCAGGGAAAGAGCGCTTTCCTTAAAGCGTTCAATGGCTTTGGGAATATTCAGGCAGTTTCCGGGAACGCCACGGGTAACCGTCAGTTCGTTTTCGCCGATGGCGATTTCCATTTCTTTGCCCGGTTGATCATATTGGCTGGCAACTTCAGCAAAAACTGATTCAAGTAACGCGTCATCACAGGTAATCATCGCCGGAAGAACCAGGTGCTCTTTTTTAAGGCTCAGGATCTCCTTGATGCGCTTAGGAATGGAATCACCTCTGCCAATATCGTATGCCCGTTGGACGGTTTTTTCTAAATCCAACTGAGCGCAAAGCTCTGATAAGGACATTTCCTTTTCATAGTCTTCCATCCGGAAGCAGACGGTTTTGCTGCCAATATCAGAAAAATGCTCTGCGATGGCACTTTGGGCATCTTCTTTTGACAAACCGCCGATTTTTACATCTCCGACATATATCCCGTTATAAATCTCTGAACTGTTTAAGACAACGGCGCCGACTCCGGCAACACCGGCACAAGCAACAACGATAAATGCTAAAACAGAGGAGAGAATAACGATTAATTTTTTATGAGTCTGAAAAAAACTTTTTTTTACTTGCATGAAATCAATCCCCCTACCTACTATTATAATGATAAAACTCCTATTTGTAAACTGTTTTATCAGATTTTTTGCGTCTTTTTGCGCAAGAAATACAAAAAAAGAAGCTGTCCGCTTTTTCGCTGCAGACAGCTTTATAACGCTAACGGTTTAAGAGCCAGACGGCAAGGTTTAAATATCCTGCAAAGGTAATCCAGAGCCAGTAGGGAACAAGGAGCCATCCGGCAGCGTGGTTGATTCGATAAAATTTTGCGGCAGCGATGCCGGTAAAGAGCCAGAGAAGAAGCAAAACCCAGACAGAACCGAACAAAAGGCGAAACCGGAAAAAGACCAGCGGCCAGACAAAACTCAGAATCAGAGAGATGGCGTAATATTTCAGCGCATCGCGGACATAGTCTTTTTCCGGCCCTTGTTTATAAATCAGGTAGCTTGCAATACCAATCAGGATATAAAGAATCGTCCAGATAATGGGGAACGCATATCCCGGTGGCGATAAGGGAGGTTTTTGCAAAGCAGCATAAAAAGTAGGACTGTCAGAGGTTAAAAACGCAGCCAGACTACCGACGGCAAGGGGAATGAAAACGGCGGTAACCGGCTGCAAGATTCTTTTCAGATTAATGGCTTTAATCATATTACCCACGTAGGCACCTCATTTCTGCCGCGAAGTCAGTTGCGACGTTTTTTAACAGTATATGCAGGCAGAGGAGGGAATATACCCCGGGTTAATCCAGGGGAATCACAAGTTCCTGACCAATTTCGAGGCAGGAATTGTCAAGGCCGTTTTCATACATAACCTTGTCGATAAAAAGGCGGAGGTCCATGTCCTCAGGCTTATATTCCTGACAGATGCTCCAGAGGGTATCACCTGTGTCTGCGATAACGGTCACTTCATGAATCCCGTTGTCGGCTAAAGGCGCCAGAGAACAGGTAAATAAAATGCCGATGACAGCCAGGATAATATATAAATGCATTCTTTGTTGTTTTGCCTTTCTTGCATAAGAAATTCTACGCTTGTTTCTCATCATGAGAGCCAACTCCTTTCAGAACAACTGTTCGTAAATTCATTTTAACAGAACAACTGTTCGATGTCAATATGTTTTTTCAAAAATTTTTCGAAACATCCAAAAAGATGTAAATGTTCGTATGAAAGTTTTTTATTTGCTCATTTATTATCCGTATGATATAATAAAATTGTGTGCACGTTTTTAATGGTGATTACATGAAATAAACATCTTAAAAGAAACAGGTGTCGTATATGAAAAGAAGAGTTACAAGGCAAATAAAGGTAGGAAACGTCGGCATTGGCAGCGACCATCCCGTTTCCATTCAATCTATGCTCTGCTCACCCAACGGTGATTTTGAAGCGGCGCTCCGGCAGACAGAAGCCCTTTCTGAAGCCGGATGCGATATTGTTCGTCTGGCGGTCATTGATGAGGACAGCCTTTCTGTGGTCAGGAAACTGAAACAGGCGACCTCCGTTCCGCTGGTGGCAGATATTCAGTTCGATTATAAGCTTGCGCTGGGTGCCATCGATGCCGGCATAGATAAAATCCGTTTGAATCCGGGTAACATCGGCAGCGAGGAACGGGTTCGTCAGGTTATTGAGGCGGCAAAAACTGCCAAAATTCCTATTCGCGTGGGCGTGAATGCGGGCTCAATTTCTCAGAAAGTGTTAAAAGAGTTTGGTTCTGCTTGTCCTGAGGCGTTGGTGGAAGATGCCATGAGCCATGTGCGGATTTTAGAAGCATGCAATTTCCATGATGTTGCCGTATCCTTAAAAGCATCCTCTGTCCCCATGATGCTGGAATGCTACCGCTTAATGGCGGAAAAGACAGACTATCCTCTCCACTTGGGCGTTACGGAAGCGGGAACGGTTTATGGCGGAACGGTAAAATCTGCTGTTGGCATTGGTGCCTTGCTTTCTCAGGGTATCGGTGACACAATTCGCGTTTCCCTGACGGCAGATCCTGTGGAGGAAATCTATGCAGCAAAAGAAATTCTTTCGGCGCTGGAACTGAGAAAAGACAGTGCAAGACTGGTTTCCTGCCCCACCTGTGCCCGTTGCACCGTAAATTTAATTGACATTGCCAATCAGGTAACGGCAAGACTTTCTGAGGTTAAAAAACCGGTGAAAATTGCGGTA
>JBGUTC010000005.1:0-21807 GCA_045132895.1 Clostridia bacterium | reverse complement strand
GTCGGTCTAGCGCACTTTGCATAAACTGGCACTCTGCCAGATGCTTCATGGTGTTACGATTGACCTCTACCCCTAAGAGCAGGATTTTCGCATTCATATCATAGAGTTTTTGCCACGGCGAAGACTGACAAAAAGCATATGCCCCAAAAGGACTGACAATTGGGCCATAAGCCGTGTGCTCTTTCGTGAGTTCTATCGCTTTCGCGCCCATAGCCGCCACAGAATGGGTTGCCTGATCACTCCGATATGCCCCCGGACTTTTTCGGAACACCTCCGTTAACAGACCTACATCAGAGGGCTTATCTATGTGCCAGTCTTCATATACTGTCGCCCAATTATTCTGAGACAGCGTTGGCATAACCAATGTCCCCTCTTCGCCCAGAACCTCAAAAAAAGCATTGATAACCGTATCCGGACCGCCTACAACATACCCCATACTCTTCATAGAAGAATGAACAATAACCGTGTCACCGGGCTTAATTCCTACATGTTGAAGTGCCTGTTTTATATCTTGCTTTGTTACATTCATCTGACATTTCTCCACTTCTTATTCTAAGCACAAAAGTCTCCGCGCATTTTCCTTGGCAATTTTATTAAAGGCAACTTCGGAAAGCTTTCCGCTAGTCTTCCAGTCAATCAGGGTCTGCGCCAAAGGCAGGGGCATGCCAACGCTGCAGAAATCAGTTCCAAAGTAGGCTCTGTCCTGAAATTCCTCTAAGAACTTAGGACCGTACTCAGGGTCTCTGGTCAGCGCATTGTAACAGGTTCCGTCAGACAGGTCAAGATGCAGATTGGGGTACCGGCGGAGCAGCTTAGGAACAACGCCCTCTTCCTTGACCGGACCCTCTGGCAAACGTCCCGGCTGACCCCCTTTAAAACCCCAGACAACGCCATGTTCACCCGGCGTCTCCAGTTTCGCAATCTCAGACCAAAAAACAGGACCATGACCTAAAATTGTTAATTCTGGAAACCGCTGCAGAGTAAATTCCAATTGTGGCAGTCCCGGGTCATCATAAAGACCAAAAGCACCTGTTTTCGTCACGGAGCCATCATAGGTAACCGAAAGACCAACCTTCTCCGCAGCAAAAAACAGATTCTGAACCAACGGATCCATCACTTCCAGGTTCGGCATAACCTCACCCAGACCTTTACAGCCACGGTCTTTATAATACTGCAACAGTTTATCCAGCGGTGCAAAGGGTGAATTTGTCAGTGCTCGAGGATCTATATTACAAAAAGGAATAAATCTATCTGGATATTTTTCTGCCATATCCAGAATATCCTCATTGCTCTGGGGCAAATAAATTTCCGGACTGACAACCGGCATTAACACACCTTTTTCAATACCATATTTGTCATATTCCTCAATGAGTTCCTCCGGTGAAAAAAAACGAGTTACAAAAGGTAACGGTTTCCAATATGCGTGTGCATGAATATCTATATACATATAACAATCATCCTTCCCGGATCTTCTTTCTTAAAACTTTTTCTGTGTCCGCAACTGTTTGCAAGCAAAGTTTACCTACCTCTTCACTAAATGCAAAGGCCTTATCAATATAGGCAGCACATTCTGCCACCAAATCTCCCTGATAATCCATGGTTTTCAAGAGATCGCACAAGGCATTCCACTCAACCAATCCGGAACATGGCGGCAAATGCCAGTCGCCATCCCAGTCATTATCCTGCAGATTCAATGTTTTCAGGCGATTTCCCGCCGGAATAATATAATCAGAAGGCTTCCTGCCCATCAGATTCACATGCCCCGTATCCAAACAAAGACCAAAAACAGTTTCACCGGCAAGACGGTTATATCTATCTATAATACCCGGAGCTTGTTTTGGATCGCCACAGAATCCATCTTCATACCGAAACGGATGCTCTTTGCCCGGTGCCGAAAGAATCAGATTTTCCAAGCAGATTGTAACCCGATTCTTGCAATTAAGAAGCGAGGGAATGAGCGCTGCGAACAGTTCGTTATTCTCCTTTTCTATCTGCTCTTCCGTCCGAGCCGGATTAGAAAAATTCTTTTTAATGGGATGCATCACAATATAAGGACACTCTATATAATCACAGTAAGCAATTAACTTTTGATACACTTCCACACAGTCAAGAATATCAATATGTCCATAGAGACGAGGCGGAAACGGTGCATGAATCTGCAGAATCGAAAGGCCATTTTTGCGAATAACTGCCAATTCCTCTGCATAATGTTCCACAATTTCATCCAAAGACCGGTCAAAAATATTCCGCGCTGTGTAGGAGCCATCCATTAAACTCTCTTTTGAATACGGGCGCACCAGATTCCAGTCGATTCCCTCAAAACCGCTCTCTTTGATTGCTGCATATCCTTTTTCATACCCTAATAAATCTATCATCGATCCGGTTTGTATGCCAATTTTCATGTGGTCTCCTCCTCCGCTTACAAGTCTCTTTGTATCAAACGCCGGACTCAATTCGTTTCCGAAATGCATGACCAATTCCAGCTATGTTTTTCAAGCGAATCTTTGCAATTTCTTCATTAACTTCAAGAGCACGGTCGAAATGAGCAAAAGTTTCAAAAGCAAGATTTCCCATATAACCAATCTCCCGCAAAGCACGACAAAAGCCCTGCCAATCTACATTTCCGGTAAACGGCGCCAGATGCCAATCGCCGGCAGCATTATTGTCATGGATGTGCAAGACCTTCAAGCGGTTTCCGACTGCCAGAA
Organism: Clostridia bacterium; assembly: GCA_045132895.1. Lineage (GTDB taxonomy): Bacteria > Bacillota > Clostridia > UBA1381 > UBA9506 > UMGS755. The sequence goes on along the minus strand of JBGUTC010000005.1, from coordinate 19,099 downwards.
TATATTCTTCTGCCGTTATCCCGGTCAAGTTTAAATGCCCTGTATCTAAACAAAGGCCAAAGACTTCCTTTCCCGCAATACGGTTATATGCATCGATTACCTTTGGCGCCTTAGACGGAATCCCGCAGAAATCATCATCCATATAGATGTAACGATATGGTGGATCTTGTGCAAGCGTTCTCGCGTCGCTGTTTTCAATACAGACAATCACTTGATTTTTGCACTTACGTAGCGCCGGAATCAACGCAGTATAGAATGCCTCATTGGCTGCATCAATGTCCCTTTCAGTCATTTGTGGCTTGGAAAATGCCGGATGGGTGACGACATAAGAACACCCCACTGCATCGCAAAATTCAATCAAGCGCTCAAAAATTTCAGTACAATAGTCTGCCACATCCGGGCGGCCTACAACATAAGACGGAAAGGGCGCATGACATTGCAAAATAGATAGACCATTCTTCTTGATAACAGATAGTTCCTCTTCATAGAACGAAATCACTTCATCAAGGCTTTTCTCTAAAATACATGTCCCCCTGTAAGTTCCTTGAATCAAATTCATACCGGAACACGCATGGTCTAAATTCCAGTCAATACCTTCAAAACCTGCTTCCCTCAGGGCAGCATATCCTCTCTCAAAGCCCAGTTTGTCAACAACATTACCTGTTTGTATCCCCACTTTCATAGAAACGCCTCCTATGCTATGCATCTATATCCGGCTTTGTATATTTTCCGGAATTTTGCAAATGTAACAGTGCCACCAACTCTTTAAAGTAAGACAGTACACGCTCATTCCGTTCAAAGTTACTCCGAACCAGTTCTCCGTCAATCAAAGCGCGAAGGTATAAAAGCCTCCATCGCTTGCTTTGGCGTACTTCTTCTGATAATGACTCATGAACTTCTTTCATGGTCTTTTCAATCGTTTCTGCCTTTTCCGGACGTTTGATGACATAGCGGTGTTCGCCGCTGTCTCTGTCCCACTCACGTTCCAACGTTTCCTCCATATCAACGATAGCGCGACAAGCTTTCTCTAGCATTTCGCCTCCCAGACCGCATTCATACGCCAGGTATTCGCGGATCGTATCCTCAGGAGGCTGACCGTCACGATAGAGGCGCAGCATCATCACTTTATTAATATCTTCATAAAGACCTTCAGAATAAGGGAACCCGCCTGCCAGTTTAGCTCCGTCACGTTGCCACAAGGTCTGAATGAGCCCCGGTAGCGGATTGGCCCCATAGCCACCCCAGGGAGTGGCCTGATACATACTGATTTCAGGGAATCCAATAATAGGACGGTGCATGTCATGAGTAAACGGATAGGTAGCATATTGAGGTTCAGCCACCAGATATCGAATATCTTCCAGACCCTCCTCAAAGGCTTTCGCGAGACCTTCATATTCAACGTTTGTCCCTGTAAATGTATCAAATTGCCAAGAACTGATAATAAACTCTGCGTTCGGGAAAACCTCTTTAAAAACAGGAATCAGTTCTTCCACAACCCTGAGAAAACCATTGGCTCCCCAAGGTGCACAAGCTGAACAACTGCATCCTCCCTGGTCATAAGCACCAAACGAAACGTAGTCAGGTTGAGCGTCGCGGAAAAATTCCAGCATTTGCCGACGATAATCCTTAATCAGTTCCATTCCCCCCGGCTTAGAGGGGCAAATCTCAAGATGATAATGATCATTTAGCTCATAAATATAACCATCATGACCGCAAGTCCAGTCTGCTCGAAGAGATTCAACACTATCCGCAAAAGCTTCATTGGCCAGAACACATAAACAAGTTTTTATTCCCAGGGAGCGGGCAAACGTTAAAATCAGATTCAATCGTTCTGCCTGCGCCTTGCCTTCTTCCATATTTCGATAATGATGCATATCAAACCATAACTGAAAATGATTCATTCCCCAAAAAGCCAGATCTGTCAGGTATTCATACACTTCTTCCAAAGGGGCTGCATCCAGATAATTATTAAAATGTGTCGCAAAGTAGATACCGGAAACTTCCTTACAGGAACAGAACACACCATTTTCGATAGTTGGATTTCTCAGAAATCGTCCGGCGGTGTCTAATAATTGGCCGTATGAACCGGCACTGATTACACCATTTTCAATTTTTCCGCAAAATTCACCTAAGCTTATATCGATAGCAAGCGTTACCTCCGCAGGCACTTTCAAGCGTTTTTGAAACGCCTCGGCAATACGGCTCAAAATAGCATCTGCTTCATTATATCGTACCATGTAAAACTCTCCTTTTGTAATTGTCCTCGTAAAGCGTTGATGGAAAAATAGCCTATTCTCCGAAAATTTATTTTTTCTTAGAACAGACTACTTCCTTTATTCTCCGCTACCAATTATTCTGTTAAACCAATTCGCTCAAAGCCGGCATTTTGATTGTTTTGCCATTCTCTTTAAAAGATTGTTCTCCCAATATCCCCGGCAAAGCAATATGAATACCAAATTCAATATCTAGCGGTGGTTTTTTATCATTGATCACACAGTCCACGAAGGCATCCAACATTTTTGGGTCAGCGCCTCCATGACCACGCTCATCCGCCCCTACATATGCATCATTCATAGGGAGTACAACCTCGCTATGAGTATTAGGAATACTTTCAAAATAACCCAAGGTGCCCGGTTCGTCAGGACGCCTGCGATATTCTAAAGAACCTTTAGAACCATAAACAGCAAAATTATGTCGCAGGGTATGGTGAACACCAAACCCAATAAATATTTTAAGCAAAGCGCCTTTTTTCGTGCGAATCATAACAACGCCATCAGGCGGCGCAGGATGAATCGCCTCAATAGGATTAATCTCAGGAATAAAACCGGTTATTTCATCACAAGTGTCATCTAAAATATATAGAAGCGGTCCCAAATTGTGGGTCAGATAGTGAATAGATGTTAAATAGGATCTCCAGGACAGAATCGGCTGTCCATCCTCATCATATTGCTGCAGCTCTGTATGGGGATGAATATAGTCTGACTCTGCATATACAATATCTCCCAAAAGGCCTTTCTTGTACATTTCTTTCCAAGAATTAATAAACGCCCAATAGCAACAGTTTTCCGCCACCATAAATTTCAGATCCGGATGCGCCTGCACCGCTCTGTTTAGTTTTTTAGCTTCTTCAATGGAAGAAATATTGGGAATTTCACATAAAACGTGCTTCCCGGCATCTAGGCACTGAATGGAAATATCAGAATGAGTAGAAACATGCGTTGCCACAATCACTGCTTCAACATCGGATTGTAAAAACTCCTCAACAGATGTAAAATATGTAACTGTGGTAATTTTCTTCTCTATCTCCAGTTTGCGCCGGAATTCTGCCAATACAGTCTCATTCTGATCACAAACTGCACAGGCCTCTACAAAGGGGTTTTCAATCAATAATTCATAAAGCGCCGCTCCCCTTGGACCTAAACCGATACAGCCAACTTTGATTTTTTCATGATACATTGTATATCTTCCTCACTTTTTACAAAGGGGCTGTCGCGAAATGACAGCCCAAAATCAAAAATTTTAAAATGAATCAATCAACCCTTCACAGCGCCAATGGTTAAACCGCGGGTAAAATATTTCTGGAAGAACGGGAAAATAACCAACATGGGTCCGGCTGCAACAATAACCATGGCGAATCGAGCCGGTTCTTCCGGAAGTTCTGTACTCAAATCAATACTGATACCCATTGAAGACTGCGCCATCGCTTTCATAAATTCAACTTCACGCAAAATTTTCTGCAACATGTATTGCAACGTAAAGAGTTCAGAGTCACGAATGTAAATCAAAGTTGTATACCAGTCGTTCCACTTCACCAGCATGGTCATCAGGGCAATTGTGGCAATAACCGGTTTAGAAAGCGGAATCACAATCTGTGAAAAAATTCGCAGTTCACCGGCACCGTCAAGTTTTGCCGATTCCATAAGCTCCTGAGGCAATTGTTGGAAAAATGTACGAATGATAATAATGTTATAAGCACTCGCCAAGCTGGGAATAATATAAATTAAGATGTTATTCCCAAGTCCCAGATACTGTGTATTCAAAATATATGACGGAATCAAACCACCCGAAAACAGCATGGTAAAGAAAATATAAAATGTCAAGGGTTTTCTGTAGCGGAAATTGCTGCGGGACAAAGGATATGCCACCATAGCCATAACCAGAACGCTCAGCGCTGTTCCGACAACAGAGTTAAAAATTGTAACCTTGTAAGAGTTAATTAACTGTGTTGGGTTTCTGAAAACATAGCGGTAAGCTTCCACCGAAAATTCCTTCGGAATCAACCGGTAACCAAAAGTTTCAATTGCCTCCTGAGAACTAAAGGATACAGAGATGACATAAAGCATCGGCGTAATAAACAAAACACACAGAAATATAAAAAATATATGAATCAGCAAATTGCCTTTTGATATTTTTTTCATCAATCTCTCTCCTTTTTAAAACATTGCATGATCAGGTTCGATTTTCTTGACAATGGCATTGGTCGTGATAACCATAATCATACCAACAACAGACTGGAAGAAACCAACTGCCGAAGTTATACCAATATCACCCGTTCGAAGCCCACGGTACAGGTAGGTATCAATGACGTCTGTAGCAGGATACAGAGCACCCACATCACGGGACAACTGATAGTAAAGACCCATGTCGCCACGCATGATGTTACCCACTGCCAGGATTGACATAATAATGACAACCGGCATCAGGGACGGTACGGAAATATACCGGCATTTCTGCCATCTGTTGGCACCGTCAATGGTTGCTGCTTCGTACAACGCCGGGTCAACACCCAACAAGGTCGCATAATAAATAACACCTTGCATTCCAATACTCTTCCATGTATTTGCACCGGTCAGGATCACAGGCCAATAAATGGGCTTGGAATACCAGTCAACACCTTCTCCGCCAAAGAAACGAACCACCTGATTTAAAATACCGAGAGAAGGATTTAATAAAACATAGGAAATATATCCAATAACAACCCAAGACAAAAACTCCGGCAAGAGCATAATCGTCTGGTAAGTTTTAATAGCCTTTCGGTTGTGTATTTCATTCATAAGCAGTGCAACAGCAGAAGCACAGACTGCATTCATTATAATAAATGTTACACTGTAACACACGGTGTTTCGCGTGATTCGCAAAGCATCCTGAGACAAGAAGAAAAACTTGAAATTACTGAATCCAATCCAACGGCTACCGAATATACCCAATTCATAAGAATAATCTTTAAATGCGATAACCAGACCAAACATAGGAAGATAGTGAAACACAAAGTAATATATAATGGCCGGCATAGCCAATAAAAGCAACGGCGCGTTATCCCTCAAATGAATCCACGCTGTTTTTTTTCTTTGCAATGTTGGTTGTTGTTTTGAAATTTGCATGTATCTATTACACTCCTTTTTATGATAGAACAAACTCCCTTGAATCTATAAGTCAATTGTAACACAAGAAAACTCGTGGCACAACGCCACATTTTTTACAATGGTATCCTGTATTTACTTCTTTTTCTAAAAAGGTAAACTTTTTTTCAAAAACCCGCTTATTATCAGCGTTTTTGCATTTTCTCTCTCAATGCCTTCTCTTTTATCTTTCCTTGCATTCAGTCTCGTTTTATAGTACAATAATTATAGAATCATTATTTCTTGGAGGGTCCTATGTTTCACATTATCATCATTGACGATGAAAAAACAATTCGAGACGGAATATGCCGTCACATCAAGCGAGCATATCCTAATTTATGTCTTGATGGTGCGTTTGCGGATGGAAAAGAAGCCATCGAATTTCTTAAAAATAACAAGGTTGACATTGTTGTCACTGACATTAAAATGTCTGAAAAAAGCGGCATTGATGTGGCAAAATTTCTCCACGAAAGCGGCGCTGATTCTAAAGTTATTTTCCTAAGCGGTTATCAGGAATTTGAATACGCTAAACAGGCCATTCAGTATAATGTGAAATATTACCTGCCAAAGCCCGTAAAACTGACTGAGTTAAATGAAGCGTTAGATGAGTTGATCAATCAATTGCTTTCCAAACGTTTGGAAAGCACTGAATTAGAAAAAGAAAAGCAATATCTGCAAAGTCTTCTTTCTTTTGTTAAACACGATTTCTATAGCGACATCCTGCTTGGCATTCTGGAACAAAAGGACGAAATCATACAGCGCGCGGCAAAAATAGGTCTGGCAGACAATTTTTTACCAGAAACACAATGCGCTGTTTTTTCCGTAACGGTTACCAACGCACATGCCTGGCATTATGAGTATGATGATTTATATACTTCTATACAAAATCTCATGCGGGAAGTTACAGGACTTCGTGCTGCGATTCCAATTACGCAAGAAAAACACAAAATTTTGTATATCGGTGAATTTAGCGGTTACGCATCTGCTGAGGCATTAAACGAAAGTCTCTCAGCAAATCTGAACACCATTTTGCAAAACGCTTCTGACCTTTTACATGTTACATTTTTATATGACGTGCTCTTTTGCGGGAAGGATATTTTTTCTTTAGCAGATTATCGGATTTTTTCTCATGAAAACAGTTCAAAATCTGTCCTTTTGGAAGATAAATATAAAGATCTTTTATCAAGAATTCTCTCTAACGATAAAGAAGGCGCCCGTAATCTTTTGGATAAAATCCAACTGTATACCCAAGACTTAACGCTCGAAGAAAGCCGGACCCTATTATTGCAACTGTTCCAAAAGTTTTCTGATAGCATTTCAACGAATCTGCAACATTCCCTGTCGCCGGCATTTAACGACGGCAATACGAAAGAAGAACTGTTTTTACAAGCACAACGTTTATTGGAATCTATTTTCAATCATATTTCCGAAAACGCGCAAGGGTTTGAAAATGAAACCATTACCCGTGCTAAGCAATTTATTAAAGAACATTATGCTGAAGATATTGGCCTTGAGGATGTCGCTGGATTTGTTTATCTAAATCCCGTGTATTTCAGCCGTTTCTTTAAACAGTACACGGATATGACTATGACAGATTATTTAACAAGCCTACGCATTGAGCATGCAATAGAACTGTTAAAAGAACATAAATGTAAAATTCACGAAGTCAGCAAAGCCTGTGGTTATAAATCCAGCAAATATTTTGCTAAGATATTTAAGCAGTGTACCGGTCTCACACCTTCAGAATTCAGTAAACTACATTAGAAATGAGGGGGCTTTATGTCTCAGTTTGACAGTTTAAAAAGCAGTATTAAACACTATAAGTTCCGAAGCATTTTTGTGCGTAACTTTATTATCATTCTGATTGTCGTTATGATTCCCCTGGATATTATCAGCCTGTTTTTTTATTCAAGCAGCAGTAAATCCATCCGTCAGGAAATCTACCAGACCACCTATAACTTTACCTATACCTTTCGCAGTATCATTGACACTCTAATGAAGGAAATGCAAACGCTTGCCATCAATACCTCTATGCAAACAGAAGTTAACTCCTATATTTTCAATCAGCCTGTTGCCGGAGCAGAAAATATCGCGCAAACAGATTTGATTGATTATTGCAAAAATTATACGTATACACATAAATATCTGCATTCCATATACATTTACAGCGAAGCTACAGATACCGTTCTGTCTGACGCCAACACGTGGAATCTTTCAGACTTTTCTGATAAATCATGGATTAGCGAATACCGGGCCATGGATCATGATGGTGTTCGCACGGTTCTTCGCGCAAGAAATAATCACTATCCTTATTTCTTGACCATTATTAAGCCTATTTTTTCAACAGATACGGATAAAACGGGTGCTATCATTGTAAACATCAACATACAAGAACTAACAAAAAATTTCCAGTATCTTGATGAACCATCAGCACAAAAATTATATATTATAAACAGCGATAATCGAATTATATACAGTGAAATCCAGGATGAAATTCTTTGTGATGCTCTCCAGAGTACGATGCCTTCAGCAATTCTTACCGCCATAAGCGAAGATAAAATATCCTATGAGAACGATGGTATTACCTACCTTCTGGCAAGTGTGGATTCTCAGTTCTTCAGTTGGCAGTACTGCTGTGTTGTCCCTATGAAATTATATGCTGACCGAACCACAACCACAGTACTATATCTGCTTCTCCTGATGTTCCTCTCCCTTATAGTGAGCATCATCGGTGCCTTCTACCTCTCCACCCGAACGTTCCGGCCTATCGGAAGCATTCTGGAGTTGATTTCCTCCACAAACGAAAACTCCGTTTCGCTTTATTCTGACAGTTTAGAAAACGAAAGTACATACATTCTTTCCCGTATCCGTAGCACTTTAGCGATTAACAGGCAGTTAAAAGAAGAACTGGAAGCAAAACTCATCCTTTTGAAACATGCTCAAATCGTGGCATTACAGTCACAAATTAATCCGCATTTTATGTTTAACACACTGGATACAATCAACTGGATGGCTATTGACGCTTTTGACGGTGATAATCCTTTGTCAACCGCGTTGACGACTCTGGCAGATTTGTTTAAATTAAACATCGATACATCAAACTACCTGACGGACCTAGAAAGCGAAATGAATTACGCAAAGCAATATGTAAAAATTCTGAAATTGCGGTATCAGGAAATTTTTGATGTAAACTGGTTCTTAGATGAATCCTTGATACATTGTAAGGTCCCACGTCTAACGCTACAGCCTTTGATTGAAAATGCTCTTTATCACGGCATTAAACCTAAGCGCGCCCGCGGATTAATCAACGTCACCATCAAAAAAGAAAAGAATTTGATGCTGATTCAGATTACGGATGACGGTGTTGGTCTTGAGCCTTCCGCACTGGATCAACTGACAAAGGAACTGGAACAAAATTACCTGTTCGGTGCCAAGCACGTGGGTCTTAAGAACATCAATCAGCGCGTTAAATTGATTTATGGTGATGAGTACGGCATTCAAATCGAAAGCAGTGCAAACGGCACGACAATTGCCTTAAGCATGCCATTATTTGAATAATGATTTACCCGTTAGAAAACTGTACCGGTTTACACCCTTTTCTAGCGGGTATTTTTACGCCCGGAGATGGTTTCAATGCCGCCAACGAGGCATGTATGATCATTATTCACTGTTCCTTGCGATTGCTGTTTTTGAGCATATTTACACACATCATCTTTACATTCCCACCCGTTAACCAATAAAAGACGTTAAAGATAAGGCGCCGTTAGTTTGATGATTCTTATGAAAAAAACGAGCAGATGTTAAACATCTGCTCGTTTTTAATTGTTTGAATAATACCATTCTCAGTTCATCTGTTTTTATTTACCGGTTAACTTTTTCCATTCCTCTAACTGACGAGAAACTTCTTCTATGATTTTATTGCTACCTGCAAGTTCCAGTTTTTCATTTCTTTCTGCCAGAAGTTCTGCCCAGTTATCATTAGTTCCCAGATTAACATATTCATACTCTTTCATGATTGCTGTATACTGCGCAATTTCCAGTTTGATCGGCGTTGTATCCAGTGTGAAACCAATTAACGGAGATGGTTCCGCTGCTTCGTTTACATCATGCAGAACATAATCGTTCCAACCTTCTGTATCATACTGAGTTTCATAGCCATTAAAAATGTTACCCAGTACCCAGTTATAAAAACCATAATTATCGTCAGAACTTACACCAGGTGCAGATGTTCCTAAGAAATCAATGACGTTTTCCTTCTCAGTTTTGTTATAGTGTACACCTTCAATACCGAAAGTCAACAGATTAAACAGTTCAGCACCCTTTTTGGTGTTCATCAGTTCGATAATCTTAATTGCGCGGTCAGGATGCTTGCTGACTCTTGCAATACCTGTGTTGGATGAAGGTCTTGTAGAAGGGATAAATAAATCCTGGAAGGTCGGAATAGATAAAATGTCGAATCCGTACTGTGCGCTGTCGATTTCTGAAGCACCCTCAAAACTGGAATGTGACCAGAGTACATATCCGTCTTCCTTATACTCATCTGCAGTATAGGACTGAACAGAAAGAATATCTTTTCTGATATACCCCTTCTTGAACCAGTCGTTGACGATTTCATAATACTCTCTGTTGCCCGGGAAGTCTGTCAGTCGATTATAGACTTTCAGTTCCGGATCACGGATATCTACACATGCATTTGCAACAATGTTTTCATACCAAGGTCCACGACCGATATAACCCAGAATATAGTCTAAGAAAGATTTCGCAACACCCTTCTGGAGTTTGCCCTCTGCCTGCAGTTTTGCAAGATACTCTTCAAAAACTTTGTAATCTTCCTTAGTGGGCTGTTCCTGCTTGTCAAAGTTCTGTGTTACCTTTGCAATATCTAAATACTGATCTGCCAAAACTTTCTGAGTCTTGGTTCCGTAAGGCAGATTCGTCTGAATCTGATAGTTAGGAATGCAGTAAACCTTATTGTTTACACGGCCCAAATTAATCAGATATTCCGGCAATTCTGCAGTTAAATCAGGAACCAGCGGCAAATATTCATCCAGCGCCATCAAAGAGCCTTTTTGCGCTTCTTCTGCCAGGGTAAGCATCCAGCCTACCCAAACCAAGTCAACATTTTCGTTAGAAGCTGCCATTAACCGCCATTTTTCAGCATAATCGGCAAAAGGAATCACTTCAAAGTCAACCGTTGTATTCGGAAGATAGTTAGACAACTTCTGGTTGAATTCTTCCCAAACCATCATAGAATCCTTCTGCTGACCCAGACCACCTAAAACCCACTTCAGTTTTACATTTTCTTTGTCATCTGTAGCTACTTTTGCGTCCTTCGGACCACATCCACTTACCAAAACAGCAATCATCATAACAATTGCCAGAAAAGCTGCTACTGTACGCTTTTTCATAAATATTCTCCTTTCAACTATACCTTACCGGTAAACCACTAATCTAGCTCGGCTATTACTACCTCTGTTATAAACCTTATCTCCCTCACAAAGTTCCTCTAAAGATGCACCTGAAATTTTGTCTTTTTCTCTGTCATAGAGAATAGCACCTTCAAATTCATAAGAGAAAATTTCATCACCTACTTTAACTGCCAGGAAGTCGCTGTCATAATCCATACTGTAAACAGTACCCCACATTTCCTCGTCAGCGCCGGCAGGATTATTAATTTTATCAACCCAGCCTTCCAGGCTGCTGTCAACCAGAACACGGCAGTTAATCGTATTATCTCCAAGGAAGGTATGAACCAAAACGTCTCCTCGTTTTAAAGTCGAAGCCAAAGCCTGTGAATCCTCACTCAAGGTATACTCAACCGCCATAGGTTCACCGGAAACGTTAAGCATCAGAGCAGAAACTGCTGTAATCACTTCGCCCTCGTTGTCCAACTTTGTAACAACTTCATCCACGACCATTCTGTAGAAGCGCTCTTCCGCACCGGAACCTGTATGGTTTTCAATTACTGCACCGGCTCTGAAATATTCATCGGAAGAATAAATTTTAACTCTGGCAATGGTATCAGCAGGAAGCTGAGAAACTTTAATCGCTGCATATTTCTTTTCCGCAGCAAGATCATTAGGAACAGAGAATACAACTGTATCTTTCATCAACTTATATCTGGAGCCTTCCAGTGTTGCAAGTCTTGTGGATACCGTCCAGTCAAGCTCACCTTCCCACAAACCGTTATATAAAAGTCTTGATGTGTCCGCGGAAGAAATCTCCGCATCACTGTCATACATTGTATCCAGCATAATGACTTCATCGTCTGCATTCAATTTGTACTGAATCATATTGTCAAAAACACCGGCATTGGCATATTCTGTGCTGCTGAGCATCTGATATACTTCGGAAGACTTACATTTCAACACACCGTCAAATTCCAACGTGGAAGCCAATGTATATATATCCCAAGTTCCGTCTTCGGAGAAAACTCTGATTTGCACATCATCATCGCTACCAAACACGCCACGGCTCTTAACGCCACGCATAATAGCAAATTTATTTCCCTTAGTTGCCGTAAAGTCTACAATTCTATCATCATGGGTCAGAATAAAGTTTCCGAAAGAACCGGCAGAAATCACGGGAAGAGACGGATTATATTTCCGGACTGTTTTATAATGCTCCGAAATCTTATAGGTCTTTTTCCCGATCGTCACTTCGTCCTTGCTGACTTTGGATACCACACCGTTTTTAATAATTTTATCAGAAACAATTACCTTAACAACCGTACCGGCACGATTTGACATAACGCTAACAACATCACCGGAGGAGATATCTGATAAGCCAACTGTTTCGCCATTCTTGATCAGGGTAATTTTCTTGCCCTTCTCTTCTTTGACGTTAATGGTTCTGCTGCCTGCGTAGGTCATACTGAACTTTAACGTGATGGTTTCCTTAATGGACTGAATACTGCTGGCAACGAAACTTTCATACACATTAATGATCAGCGCATCAAAACCTTCCTTTAAGGTACAGATAGTGATATCGCCTTCTTTTTCCAGAATGCTCTCTGCCAGAGTGTAATCATCAACAATGTCATTGTTATATAGCACCCGTTTTACATTCTGTAGAGATTTCTGCTGTTCCCCGTCCTCGGTTGCATAGCAAATCTCTTTATTGCTGATATCTCTAATATTTGTAATGGGAATTGTAACCGTTTCATTATGCTGATGATAATCAAGATAAATCATAGTGTATCGATTATCTTCATCACAAACAGCATAGCCAAATACTTGTTGTCCTAAAAGACCGGCGTCATCAACGTCGCCCTTTAAGTATTCAACACGATCAATAGAAATGTATCGGCTACCCGGCATTACGGTGGAGTAAATGTCAACGCCTTCTGCCGCTGTCACAACACCTTCAACCTTAACGGCTTTGTGGATATCCCACAGCAGAGTAGAACCTCTTTCAATATCATACTTCCCGCTTGCATTGTAAGAAAAAGGAATCATTCTGTCTACTGTCAGCGCATTGTAAAGCAGTCTGGCAAGTTCGCCTCTTGTGATATTTTTCTCTGAACTGTATGAAAACTGTTTGAGAAGCCCGATGGTCGTAGCCATTTTCAGATAAGATGTTTTTTCGCAAACATCTGTATAGCCTAAACCGTCCATAATGCCAACCATAGCCTGCTCGTGTGTTGTGGGAGCCGTTTGGTCAGTCGCAGAATGCATTTCCTCATGATATGCATTGGGGCTTCCCACCAATAAACGCAGAACAATAGCTGAATACTCGTTATACGGTACAAGACTATCTTCATCAAAGGTTCCGTCTTCTGTTAAAGACATGATCCCCAGACCGATGACTGTACCGATCGCAACAGGATATCTGGAAGCTTTCACCGTTGTAACCAAACTGGTGTTCAGCGGTTCTTCAGCCTGAACTTTATCCTCTTCAGATACGTCATATTGATACACTTTATCGAGATAATTTAATTCGGGTATGATTTGATCCCGCATACTTGCTTCGCCGGTTGCAGTTGTCTCTGTACCCGCTGCAAAAGCCGTATTAGGTATCAAAACACATAAAATTAACAGAAATAATATGCATTGTTTTGTAATTTTCATATATGTGCCTCCCATTCCTAAGCAAGAGAATCCATGATTCTCTTGATAATAACAGCTGTTTGCCCGCGGGTTACCATGCCCTTCGGCATAAATTCTGTCTCACTGACACCAATCAGCAAGCCTGAATCCAACGCGGCTCCAATATAGGGCAACGCCCATTCTGCCATACTGTCTTTATCTGCATAACGATCTATCTTGTCTATCGCAGCATCACCCTTAACTACATTCGCAGCCAGCGTGATGATTTTACAGATTTCTTCCCTTGAAACATGTCTGCCGGGATAGAAGTTTTCATCTTTACTGATGATACCAGCATTCACAGCGCTCTGCAATAAGGATGCATAATAATCGGTAGACGCAACATCTTTAAATTCTCCCTGATAACCTTCATCAGAAAGTCCGATTGCCTTTGCGACAAAGTAAATGAAGTCCGCACGCGTAACCAGTTCATCTACTTTAAAGTTATTTGTTTCCGGATAGGTCATAATTCCCTTCGCGGCAACAAAATCAATTGCATCCTGTGCCCAGTGCTTCGTAACAACCGGTGTATCCTGCGGTTTAATAGGAGCAACGGAAATACCGCCACCGCCGGAAGAGCCACCCGGAGCGCGCCCACCAAGACCGCCTGCTCCACCATTGGAAAGACCTTCTCTCGGAAGTGTCATGGTTTTGCTGACTGTTTCGCCGACAGCAGGCTCTAAGGATGCTACTGGTGTCACACGAACTGTCAGCGTCTTGCTTTCGTAGCCGGTAGCATCAAACTGAGCACCTGTAGAAACGAGTGTTCCGCCAACAAGCCATTCATATTTCGTTGCACCCTCTGCTACTGCACCACAAGGATGTACATAGTCATATTCTACGCGGTATAAATTTCCCTTGGAAGACACTCTAACAATCTCCAGATTCTCAATTGTCGGAACTGCAGCAACCAGAATCGGATTACTTGAAACCATAGCGCCGGTTTCAAGAGCATTTTTCGGCGTTACACAGAAGATGACATACTTGTTCTTCATGCTGCTGGTGATCTGCAGACTTTTTGTTGTAGCACCGGGAATATCTGTATAAGTACCGTTTGCCGTATCGCTGATTCTCCATTTGACAGTCGTACCAGCTTCAGCATCGTTATTTAAATCACTATAGGTGTATGAGCCTGTCAGGAACTGGTTAAAGGCTCTTACGCCTGTGACTGTCAGGTTGCTTGCAACAGGAAGTGCCTTTGCACAGACAAAGTTACTTCTTACTTCCTGACCTACCATTTGACCTTCTGTAACAGGGCGAACACCAAACTTAATAAAGCCGTTTACGTGCTCCCGTCTAACGGTATAGGTCAGACCGTTTTCTCCGGCAATCTCCGTATAGGGACCGTTTTCAGAGTCTGCATAATACCACTTGTATACGCTTTCTCCCTCAAGTTCGCTATTCACCTGATAAAAAGTATATCCCGCCATCAGCACTTCATTTTCTGCTAAAATGCCATCCAATGTAACATTCAAAGCACGAGGCGTCGGGTCATCATGAGGAATTAACTCAATGGTAAAGCGTTTCACATATTCAGTCTGCAACGCACCGGGATACAACGGTTTACAAATCGCTTTAATCTCCAGATTTTCCTGAGAAGCTGTACTGCTGACCGTCAGTTTATTACCATTAATGGTCACGCCCGGACAATCCCATGCAAGTTCCCAGATAACCTGATAAGTTGCTTTGCCTGCACCCGCTTCTTCTGCAGAGTAAAGACCAGCTTGGGTACCTAACTGGTTAAACGGCACTGCAGTCAGGTAGATCGATTCTTCCCCGTTTTGAGGAATGTAAAGTGTTGTTTTTCCTTTATATTGCAAATCGCTGATTAAGAGTTCGCCCAGGTACACATCATCAATGTAAGTATCCGGCAAACTGGTCCAGTTGGTAATATAAATCTTGCCGTTTTTTGTTATAGTCGGGCAATAGGTCATGTTGTAGGTATACCACTTATCCGCTGTAATAGCCATCCATTGTGGCTCCAGAACATCACGGAACGGAGCCTGACCGTTTTCATTGAACCCGTCAACAGAGCCGACCAGTTTATGACCGCTGCCTGCTGCCTTTGCCTTAAAGGAGAACAGATAGGTCTTGCCGCCGGTCAGCGTAACATTATAATTGAAATCCGTATAAGCAGAGTTACTTTGCAGGGCAGATTTTTCACCCTCACAAACATAGGCTGCATCCTCATTAACGCTGACGGTGCCGGTATTTGCATTCCAACCATTCAGCCCGTTTTCAAAGCCACCATTTATAACAAGGTTTTCAGAGGTCAGTTCTTCTCTGCCTGTATACGTAAAGTTGATAATATATTCTTTAACGTATGCACAGTTTTCTGATGTCACAACAACCTCAGCCGGAGAAGAAAAGTCCGCTGCCTGAGTTACGACTACCGACGCAGCACTATTTTTCGCCGTTGCGGAAACCACCGGCAGGAGCATTCCTTCCTCGTAAGGAATCTCGATATCATAAGTGGTTCTGCTGGCTTTAAAGTTGTTGATTGGAGTTCCGTCAACCAAAATTTCTGATAAATCAGCATTGCCGTCCTTCGTCGGATCAACAAAGAAGAAAACAGCATTACTCTTCTTCTGAACGCCCGCACCATATGCATTTTTCGGCGTTACGTAGAACTTGATGTACTTGTTTCTCATTGCTGATGTAATCTTCAGCTGATTGGTGTCAGCACCACTAATGGCACTGTAGGTTCCGTTTTCAGTATCGCAGATTTTCCACTCATAGACAGAACCGTCCTCAACGTCATCATTAATGTCAAAATAGGTATAATGACCGGTCAGGTAATGATCAACTGCCGTCGTACCGGTAATATGAACATCAGAAGCGACCGGAATTTGCTGCTGCAGAACATCAATGGTGAATGTCTTTTTAAAGTTTTCCTGAGCTGCGCCGGCATACTTAGGTGTACAAGTGGCTTCAACCTGAATTTCATCCACAGAAACATTCGGAGAAACAATCAAGTTTGCGCCCTCTAAGGAAACGCCGGTGTAGGCCTCTTTCAGCGCCCAGGTCATTTCATATGTTGCCGTGCTGCCGGTCTGCTCCGCTGAGTAAAGTCCGGCTGTTGTGCCTAACTGGTTGCAGGGTACTGCAGAAAGAGTCAGACTTGAAGTTTTACCTGATAACGGAATCGACACAGCACTGCGGTTTCCGGTAAACTGAATATCATCAATAAACAGTTCGCCTACAAAAATATCATCCACATAAATCGGGTCGATCGCCACCCAACTGGGGATATAAAGTTCTGATTCAAAGGATGATTTCGGTGTAAACGTACAAACGACATTTTTCCAGGTATCTGTGCTCAATACCACGTTGTTTGGCTCTAACGCGGTTCCGTAATAGGGCGCACCTTCCGCTGCATTTGCTAAGTTCTTCAGCGACAGAACAACACTGGGTGTACCGCTGGCAGCCTTTGCCATATAGGATGCAATATAGGTTTTTCCCTGAGTTACATTAAACTTCTTCAGGAAGTCTGTATATTTAGCGCCATTTGCCAAATAAGCAGAATAACTGCCCTCATAAATGTTAGCAGAATCAGCAGAATAGGACGTTACGTTGCTTGACACATTCCATCCGGAAAGTCCGCTTTCAAAATTACCATTCTCAATCAGGTTTGTAGCAGATTTTAAATCAGCATATACGAAAACCGGATCACTTGCTATGGTTTTTCCAACGCCTTCCGTACTTCTCGGTGTAACACAGAATCTGACATATTGGTTCGCCATATCCGGTGTAAGTGTTAAAGATTCACCCGTCTCGTTGGATATAGCCGTAAACTCGCCATTTTCTGTGCCACAGATTTCCCAGGAGAACGTTGTTCCCTGCTGATTATGACCGTTTACATCAAAATAGGTATAATGCCCATCAAGAGTCTGACCTACATAGGCCGTACCGGTTACCTCTACCCCTCTTGCTTCCGGTCTTTCTGCCCGGTCTAAAGTGATGGTAAAGGTCTTTGTAAAGTTTTCCTGAGAGGCACCGGTATAATTTGGTACGCAGACCGCAGTAACGTCAACTTCCTCAGCTGAAGCGGCAGAAGAAATGGTTAAGGTCGAGCCGTCTAAAGTCACGCCTTCATAGGTATCTGCCAGTTCCCAGGACATCGTATAAGTCGCATTGCCACCAGTCTGTGCTGCTGTGTAAAGCCCACCCTTTGTTCCCAGTTGGTTATAAGGTTCCGCTGCAAGGGCCAGGGTCGTACTACCCTCGGTAGGAACTGTTACCATTGTATCTCTACCTGTAAACTTAATATCATCAATTAAAAGTTCACCAACGAAGAAATCGTCAATATAAATCGGGTCAATGGCTGACCAGGCAACAATAAAAGGACTGGTCTCAAAGGTAGACTTCGGTGTGAAAGTATAGTACACATTGGACCAACTTGTCGAATTCAACGCCACGTTCTGGGGCTCTAAACTGGACTTAAAGTAGGGTGCAACATCTGCACCATCCAGATTTTCCAGAATGATCATGGCATTGGGCGTACTGCCACTATTGGCACTTTTGGCCATATAAGAAGCAATATATGTCTTGCCGGCTTGAACATAGAAAGGCTGATCAAAATCTGCCCATGTTGCACCGCGACCGGCATAAGCAGAATAGTTTCCTTCAAAAACATTGGCAGAATCTGCAGAATAAGAAGTGACCTCACTGGTAGCAGGCCAGTTTGCCAGACCATCTTCAAATCCACCGTTTACAAGCAGATTTGTTGCATCTTTCGCATTAGTATAAATCCGAACAGGGTCGCTTTTGGTTAAATCCCCCTGATCCTCTGCTGTTTTGGGAATGACTGTAAAGCGAACATACTGTCCAATCATATAGTCTTCAATTGCCAGATTCAAAGAAGTCGCGCCTGTAATAGGACTAAAGGGTTCAGCACCTGTTGCGGAAATTTCCCATTGGTATTCGCTGCCAAATTCATCAACACCTGCACCATTAAAATATGTATATGATGCGGTCAGGGTTTTGCCCAGATAAGGAGCACCTGAAAAAGAAATACCTTTAGCTTCCGGCTTTGCACTCTGTGTTAATTCGAAGGTAAAGGTTTCCTGATAACTGGTTCTCTTTTCTGTTGGAACACCGGGATACTGAAGTGTTGCCGTTGCAACAACCTGAATCTCTTCTACAGTAACATCAGAGGTAACCTTTAAAGTAGAACCATCAATTGAAACGCCGGCATAATCCTCAGCCGGTTCCCAGGAAATGCTGTAAGTTGCACTATTGCCGGTCTGCGCTGCCGTATATAGACCAATGCCTGTTCCTAACTGATTAGAAGGTTTAGCAGAAAGTTCCAGAGTTGATTCAATACCCTGTGCCGGAACCGTAATGGGATTAGTGCTACCGGTATATTCCAAATCGGCAATTTTCAATTCGCCAATATAAAAGTTGTCGAAGTATATTGGATTTGCAATACCTCCCCAACTGAGCAGGTACACAACACCGTTTTTTTGCGTAGGTGAACAGAATGTATAGCACGCATTTTTCCAACTATCGGAGCTCAGTGTCGGAGACGGTGTCTCCAGTGTCGTAGTAAAAAACGGCGCAACGCCGTCGCTTCCGGCCAAACCGCCAACCGCTAACATTACACTAGGTGTT
>JBGUTC010000004.1:0-9464 GCA_045132895.1 Clostridia bacterium | reverse complement strand
GCGATTATAGCATTCTTCCTGAGCACCTTCTGCCGCCGACAACTCTGCCTGCACTTGAGCAAGGTGGTCTCCCGCCGCTTTCAGTTTATCCTCTAAAACAACGGTTTGCGTTCTGCTCCGTTCAACAATCCTAAGAGCAGCATTCACATCATAAACCCGAAGTTTATCACGAAGATTCAAATATTTTTTCGCCTTTTCCGCCTGATGTTCCAAAGGCCCGATCTGAACTTCCAACTCGCTGATAATATCTGCTACACGATCCAGATTTTCATCCGTATGTTTTAATTTTCGTTCCGCTTCTTCCTTGCGATAACGGTATTTGGAAATACCGGCTGCTTCTTCAAAAATCTGTCGTCTGTCTTCTGATTTACTGGACAGAATTTCATCAATTTTACCCTGACCAATCATAGAGTAACCGTCACGGCCAAGACCTGTGTCCATAAAAACTTCATGAATATCTTTCAGTCGGCAGGGCGCTCCGTTAATCATGTATTGGCTATCTCCGGATGCATACACCTTTCGTGTTACGGAAATCTCGTCAAAATCTACATTAAAATGGCGGTCTTTGTTATCCAGTTTCAGCGTAACCTCAGCAAACCCAAGCCGTTTTCTGGTTTGGGTTCCATTAAAAATAACATCTTCCATCTTGCTGCCGCGGAGAGTTTTCGCGCTTTGTTCTCCTAAAACCCAGCGCACGGCATCAGAAATATTACTTTTTCCGCTACCATTCGGACCAACAATTGCCGTGATTCCATCGCCAAAGGTTAACTCAATAGAATCTGCAAAAGACTTAAAGCCCTGCATTTTCAGCCCTTTTAAATGCATCTGATAATCAAAACCTTTCTAAATGCCCGATCGGCATTTCAATTCTCGCATCATTCAGAAAGCAAAAATGTCCCTTCCGGAACAGTTTCATCCTGAATCACTGTGATATTCTGCAAATCAAATTCTTTTTGTAAACGTTCAATATTGCTTCGCTTCTGCCCCACTAAAACAGAAACATACCGTGGGTTAGTCCGGATTGTAATCGTTTTGCCGGAAACGGTTTCCGCTTCCTGTGCCAGATCATGGTAACACGCCCTGCTTAACACCAATTCTCCAAAAGCAGGATGAAACGGACCGGCAACTATGGAATCCGGCTCCATGTCCAGGAGTCCCATCCGGATAACTGCAATGTGCGACTGCGTGAACATACGGTAAAGATCCGCCGATATCCTGACAGCTTCTTCTACAGACAGTGGCGCATAGCTACCTGCCCGATAGTCTTCCGCCAAAGCAGTATCCTGAATCACTAGCGTGGGATAAATTCTGACGCAATCCGGTTGCAAAGCAATAAACTGCCTTGCTGTCTCAAGGGCCTGTTCATGGGTGTCTCCGGGGAGACCGATCATCATCTGTAACCCAAGCCCAAATCCGTTGGCTTTTATTTGCTCAGCAGCCCGCCTGGTTTGCGCCGCAGTATGTCCACGGCGACATTGTGCCAAAACACCGTCATTCATAGACTGCGCTCCCAGTTCTACGGTTGTTACGCCAAAGTTGGATAGCCGCTCCAGCACCGTTTCATTAATATAATCCGGTCTGGTTGACAGTCTAATTCCATCCAGCTCGCCAGTCATCAAAAACTTCCGGGCAATCGACAGAAACGCCTCCTGCTCATCAACCGGAATACCCGTAAAACTGCCACCAAAAAAACCGACTTCAATATAATCACTCTCTTGTTTTCCGCGAAGTCCTTCTGCAATGATATCATGCGCTTTGTCCGGCGTCATTCTTTCGTTTTGCCCCGTGATCCGCTTCTGGTTACAGAATCGACAGTCCTGAGGACAGCCTCGGTGAGGAACAAAAATCGGTATTGTTCTGTGTCTACCGGCCATACACATCTCCCAGTTTAGAAAAAGCATCTGAAGCTGCCATTTGTTCAGCGTTTTTCTTGCTTTTTCCCTCGCCCATGCCCATAACTTTACCGTCAATCAATACATGTACAACAAAGGTTTTACTATGATCAGGACCGGATTCTCCCACAACCTCATAGCGAATCTCTGTATGTCCTTTTTTCTGGACCAGTTCCTGAAGAGCTGTTTTATAGTCCATCACCGTTTTTCCTTTAACTGCGGACAAAATGGTATCATAAAGCTGCCCTAAAAGCCACTCTCTGGTAACAGAGAACCCGCCATCAAGATAAATTGCCGCAATCAGAGCCTCAAAAGCATCTGCCAGAATAGAAACTCTGGTTCTGCCACCCGTTTGCTCCTCTCCCTTTCCAAGAATCATAAACTTACCCATTTCGATGTTCACGGCACATTCCCATAAAGAACGTTCACAAACAATGGTTGCGCGGACCTTCGTCAGGTCCCCCTCCGGAAGATTTTTATAGTTTTCAAACAAATAATTGCTGACAATCAAACTCAGAACAGAGTCGCCCAGAAACTCTAACCGTTCATTATACAAAACCTTTTTTCCACGGTTTTCATTTGCATAAGAGCTATGGGTCAACGCCGTTTTTAACAGTTCAGGCTCAGTAAATTTATACCCGATAATTTCCTCGAATTCTTTTAACTGATTCATACTTCTCCTCTTCCGCCAATTCGTCATTAAAAGCCAGAACTTTTCTGAATTTTAATAATGAATTGCACTGTATTTATCGAA
This sequence comes from Clostridia bacterium, assembly GCA_045132895.1. GTDB lineage: Bacteria > Bacillota > Clostridia > UBA1381 > UBA9506 > UMGS755. The sequence goes on along the minus strand of JBGUTC010000004.1, from coordinate 6,818 downwards.
AAGCCCCGCTAATGAAGCGGGGCTCTCTCGGAATTTTTCCTTATCTTGCATTACTGATTTGCTTTGATGTACTCAACGACATCGCCAACGGTTTTAATCGCATCAGCGTCATCTTCGGAGAATTCCATATCAAACTCTTCCTCAAGAGCCATCACCAGTTCGACAACATCAAGAGAGTCTGCACCCAAGTCATCAACAAAGGATGTCTCTTTAGAAATTGAAGCTTCGTCTACTCCTAATTGTTCTGCAATGATTTCTTTTACTTTTTCAAATTCCATATTGTCACCTCCATACGAATGCTGGTCTGATAAATTCAGATCCGCCTATATACCTCTTTTAAATCCGGAAAAACCGGAAAAAAAACAAATTATTCATCAGATTCATTACCGGAATCCAAAGACAGCGCTTCCTTAATTTTGTCATTAACGCCGGCTGCAAGATATTGACTGGCAGCCCGAACTGCATTCATGATTGCATAAGAATCTGAACTGCCGTGGCATTTAAACACAACACCGTTAACCCCCAGAAGCGGAACACCACCATACTCCGAGTAGTCCATTTTTGCTTTAACACCTTTTAATCCCGGCTTTAAAACAAGAGCAGCCAGTTTCGTAAAGAAACTTTTATAGAAAACACCTTTCAGCATGGAAAACAGTGCTGAAGCTGTTCCTTCAATCAACTTAATCACAACGTTTCCGGTAAAACCGTCGCAAACAATGACATCTGCTTTACCGTAAGGTACATCACGAGGCTCAATATTGCCGATGAAATTCAACGGTTCATTCTTAAGAAGTCCATGCGTCTCCTTTGTCAGGGCATTCCCTTTTTCCTCTTCCGCGCCAATATTCAAAAGCGCAACGCGAGGATTCTTAATCTGTAATACATGCTCTGCATAAATAGCGCCCATGTGAGCAAACTGAACCAAATGCTGCGGACGGCAATCTGCATTCGCACCGGCATCCAGAATAATACCCATGTCGCCGACTGTAGGCATAGGGGTTGTCAAGGCAGGACGCTTAATACCTTTCATCCGGCCAAGAATCCGAAACGCTCCGGCAAGACAGGCACCTGTATTTCCGGCAGAAATAAAGGCATCAGCCTCCCCGTTTTTCACCAGATTCAACGCTACAACCAAAGAAGAATCCTTCTTTTTTCTGACTGCTTCAACCGGCGCTTCCGCCATTTCAATCCGTTCACTTGCATGGCGAATCGAAATCCGCCCTTCAGGTACATTTTCCGCGGCAAGCAGCTCCTTCAGTTTTACTTCATCACCCACCAGAATGATCTCATCATCTACTTTATCTGTTGCAAGGACACAACCCTTGACAATTTCTTCCGGCGCATGATCGCCACCAAATGCATCCACTGCTATCCTCAAAAAACACACCTACCTCGTTGTACTATTAGAAAAAGTATATTATAAATCCGAAAAAAATTCAAGATGTTTTGTGAAAAAAGTTGTAAATATTTTGCAGAGTTGCCTTAGAGACTCCGGGAACAGTGTATAATTCTTCTAAATTCGCCGCTTTAATCGCTGAAATTGTTTTAAAATGCCGAATCAACTTCTTTCGGGTCTCTGCACCAACACCTTCAATTTCCTCCAAAACAGATCCGGTTACATGTTTTTTGCGTAGTTTTTTATGATATTCAATAGCAAAGCGATGGACCTCTTCCTGCATACCCGCTAAAAGCCTGAAGGACTCAGATGTTTTAAGAAAATCGATTTCCTCATCATTGGCTGAAATCAAGCCCCGCGTTCTGTGGCGGTCATCTTTGACCATACCGAATAACGGAATATCCAGGTCCAGAAGTTCCAGTAATTCCCGAATGGCATGAACCTGCGCTTTTCCACCATCAAGCAAAATCACATCAGGCAAAGGCAAAAATTTCGGTTTCTGCAATTCCCCACTTTCAATCATTGCCTCCTCTTCTTTTGCATGGCGGAACCTTCGGTATAAAACCTCCGTCATACTTTGACAGTCATCGCCACCCTGAGCCGTTTCAATTTTAAACCGGCGGTAATGACTTCGTGCCGGTCGACCATCCTGAAACACGATCATAGAACCAACCGGATCACGCCCTGCCGTGTGAGAAATATCATAGGCCTCAAGTCGCTTCGGCAGCGCCGGCAGCCCTAATTTTTCTTTTAACTCCAAAACACTTTTGGGCACATTTTTTCCGCTATCTTTCAACAAATGGTCTACCGCCGCCTGACGAGCATTTTTACATGCCATATCCGTCAGTTTTTTCTTCTCACCCCGCTGCGGACATTTAACAACTGTTTTTCTGCCGTTTTTCTGAGTCAGCCACTGTGAAATCAGTTCCTGATCTTCACTTTCAAAACAAGTATAAATCACTTTGGGGATATCGTCCGACTCTCCGTAAAACTGCATCAAAAACTGACCACATAAAACATCGTCCGGAATGTCGCCGGTCTTTTCTAAAACCGTGCTATGTCTGCCAATCATGCGACCGCGGCGCACAAAAAAGACCTCTGCAAAGGTTTTGTGCCCCTGTCTGTAAAAGCCGATAACATCCTCATCGGATTGCCGGTCAGAAATCATTTTCTGGCGTTCTTCAATCTTGTGAATGGATTGAATTTTATCACGAAGCAACGCCGCACGTTCAAACTCAAGCTGATCTGACGCCACTTGCATTTCTTCTGTCAGCCGGGAAAGAATCTCATCATGGTCGCCTTCCAAAAAACTACAGGCCTCTATAATCAATTTACGGTATTCTTCCTTCGTCAGCGGATTAACACAAGGAGCCACACATTGCTCTATATGCGCGTTCAAGCACTCTTTTTTCCTGCCGATATCTTCCGGCATTTTCAAGTTGCAAGTCGGCAATTTGCACAATTTTGAAACCATATCAATCGCCTCACGAACCGCAAAACTGCTGGTATAAGGACCATAGTACCGATTCCCGTCTTTTACCATTTTCCGTGTCAGTTGAATCCTTGGAAATGGCTCGCGGATGGTTACCTTGATATATGGATAGTGCTTATCATCCTTCAAAAGGATATTGTAGTATGGCTTATATTTTTTTATCAGATTACACTCTAAAATCAGCGCTTCCATTTCGCTGTCTGTAATAATATATTCAAATGTGTCAACATTGGAAACCATAGCCCGAACCTTCGGAGTATGATTCTCAACCGCCGTAAAATACTGCTTGAGTCTATTTTTTAAAACCTTGGCTTTTCCCACATAAATAACCGTTCCATTTCGGTCTTTCATAATATAAACGCCGGGGTCTTCCGGCAAATTCAGCAGTCGTTCCTTATCCAAGTTAACACCTCCCAGACCAGAAAAGGCGCGCTTATTGCAGCACGCCTTTTTCATCATTTCATTATGTCAAACATTATTCTACTAAACAAAGAAGTCGATACAATTACTCTTCGATTGTTCCGCCAATCAAGTGCGCTAATGCATCAATAGCATCCAGTTCATCCGGCCCATCAGCAATGATCGTAATGTGAGTGCCCTTGGTAATTCCTAAGGAAAGAACACCTAACAAACTCTTGGCATTCACGCGACGCTCACTTTTCTCCACCCAAATACCAGACTTAAATTCATTGGATTTCTGTATAAAAAACGTTGCCGGTCTAGCATGAAGACCTACCTGATTATGAACAACTACCTCTTTAGATAACATTTGTACCGCTCCTTTTTTCGATTCACGCACGAAGCACTTTATATTAGAATACTAAATTTTACGCTTTCTGTCAATAGAATTTTTTGAATTTATTCACATTCTGTTAAAATTTCAAGCGTTCTTCTAAATAATTAACAACTTCGTCAATCTTGACTGTAACCTGCTCCATGGTGTCACGTTCACGAATGGTAACTGTTCCGTTCTCCGGGCTATCAAAGTCATAGGTAATACAGAACGGTGTACCAATTTCGTCCTGACGGCGATAACGCTTACCAATGCTGCCGGCTTCATCATATTCACACATAAAATGAGATGCCAGTTTCTGGTAGAGTTCTGTTGCACCTTCAGACAGTTTCTTGGAAAGGGGAAGAACCGCTGCCTTGATGGGTGCCAGTGCAGGATGGAAACGCATAACGACACGCATATCGTTTTCACCAATTGCCTCTTCATCATAAGCCTCTGTCAGGAACGCTAAGGTCACACGGTCTGCACCCAAAGAAGGCTCGATACAATACGGAATATATTTTTCACCGGAAACAGGATCCGTATACTCAAAATTCTCACCGGAATGAGTTGCATGCTGCTTTAAGTCAAAGTCGGTTCTGTCAGCCACACCCCAGAGTTCGCCCCAACCAAAGGGGAACATAAACTCAATATCCGTTGTGGCATTGCTATAGTGAGACAGTTCTTCAGCGGAATGGTCACGAAGCTTCAGGTTCTCTTCATCAATACCTAAAGACAAGAGCCAGTTTTTGCAGAAATCTTTCCAGTAAGCAAACCATTTCAGGTCTTCACCGGGAGCACAGAAGAATTCCAGTTCCATCTGTTCAAATTCACGGATTCTGAAAATAAAGTTACCGGGAGTAATCTCATTACGGAAAGATTTACCTACCTGACCGATACCGAAGGGAACTTTCTTTCTGGTAGTTCTCTGAACATTTTTGAAGTTTACGAAAATACCCTGTGCTGTTTCCGGACGGAGATAGAGTTCAGACGTGCTGTCTTCTGTTACGCCCTGGAAAGTTTTAAACATCAGGTTAAATTTACGGATATCGGTAAAGTCATGCTTACCGCATTTCGGGCAGGCAATTTCATGTTCTTTGATGAATTCCATCATCTTTTCATTACTCCAGCCATCAACATTAGCCGGTTCGCCTTTTTCTTTCAGATAATCTTCAATCAGATTATCTGCGCGGTATCTGCCTTTACATTCGCGGCAATCCATTAAAGGATCAGAAAAACCGCCAACATGACCGGAAGCCACCCAGGTCTGAGAGTTCATCAAAATTGCAGCATCAAGACCTACGTTATAAGGAGATTCCTGTATAAACTTTTTCCACCATGCACGTTTAATATTATTCTTCAGTTCAACACCAAGCGGGCCGTAATCCCAAGCATTTGCAAGGCCACCATAAATTTCGGAACCGGGATATACAAATCCTCTGCCCTTACAAAGTGCCACAATTTTTTCCATGGTTTTCTCTGTGTTTTTCATACATAACCTCCGTATATAATCATATACTTATTTTTCATGATCGACTAAAATAGCCTTATATAATAGTATATCTTTTCCGGCAAGGTTTGTCAATCGTTTCATGAGAAAAAACCCGTTTTTTCCCCATCTTTCATTACGACATTCAAAATCAACTTGACTTTGAATTTTGTTTTAGCTATAATCATAGCAACCTTTTTACCTTAACTGTGAAATTTAAAACGATAAGAGTTTAAATTAAATCTTGACTATTACAGCTAAACATGTTATAATATTTTTTGATTAATATCCTTGAAAGGAACGGATGTAGTTTTATGGATACCGACGACGGTAATTGTAATACTGTTTTTATGAATCAGATTAATTTGTTAGTTAAGGCATACTTGCGCATTTGTTTTTTGGTGCGTGAGCGTGTCTTTTTGTGTTTCTATCGAATTTAGTTTTCTCCTGATTCTTTAAAAACACAATACAAAAAGGAGAAATTCAAAACATGAACCCATTACCCTATATAATCATCATGGCACTGCTTCTTGTGATGTCGGGCTATTTTTCTGCAACAGAAACAGCATTTTCATCTTTAAATAAAACCAGACTGAAAACGCTGGTGGAAAAAGGAAGCCGACGGGCAAAAATTGCGCTCGCACTTTCAGAGCAATATGACAAACTGATTTCTACCATTTTAATCGGTAACAACATTGTAAATATCGCCCTTGCTTCCGCCGGCACGGTGCTCTTCATGAGTATCTACAAAGATTCCGGCGCAACAATTTCAACGGTTGTTGTTACGCTTGCGGTTTTAATCTTTGGTGAGATTTCGCCAAAAAGCATTGCAAAAGACTGTCCGGAGCAGTTTGCTATGTTTTCCGCACCGATTATCCGTTTGTTAATCTGGCTCCTGACCCCTGTGAACTTCCTCTTCTCTCTTTGGAAAAAACTTCTGGCGAAAGTTTTACGGATTGAAAGTCGTGAGAAAATGTCTCAGGAAGAGCTGCTGATGCTGGTTGACGAAGTTGAACAAGATGGAAGTATTGATACTGACGAAGGTGATTTACTCCGTAACGCCATTGAATTTACCGAGCAAGAAGCCGGTGATATTTTAACCCACCGTGTTGATTTAGAAGCCGTACCCATTGACGCTACCAACGACGAAGTTGCTTCCGTCTTTACTCAAACCCGTTTCTCCCGTCTGTTAGTTTATACCGAAAGCATTGATAACATCATCGGCGTGGTTCACCTGAAGGATTTCTTCACAGAAACCGGTATCACCCAAAAGCCGCTGAAAGATTTAATTACAACCCCGGTTTACGTTCAGAAATCTGAAAAAATCAACGATCTTCTTAAAATTCTGCAACAAAACAAATCACATATAGCTGTCGTTCTGGACGAATATGGCGGTACGCGCGGCATCGTCACCATGGAAGATATTCTGGAAGAGTTGGTTGGCGAAATCTGGGACGAGCATGACGAAGTTGTTGAAGTTTTCAAAAAAATAGACGAGAATACCTTTGATGTTGATTGCTCGGTTGACTTTGATGATTTTTGTGAATTTTTTGGGATTGAGGCTGAGGAGGATAGCAACGCTCTTTCCGGATGGATTATGGAACAACTTGATAAAGTACCTGAAGAAGGAGATCATTTTGTTTTCAATAATCTGGGAGTGACCGTCCTT
>JBGUTC010000003.1:0-5614 GCA_045132895.1 Clostridia bacterium | reverse complement strand
GTCCTTTATCGGCGGTTTTATTGCCAATGATATGGGTGGCGCTTCTGTAGCCGGGGAATTGGCATCAGTTTCTGCCTGGGGTGCCTATAACGGTCTGGTTGTGGCATCTATGCTGGGCGTGACCATTTGTTTTACCATTCCGGTTGCTCTTGAAATGATTGACCGGAAATACCATAAGGATGTTCTGAGCGGCATTCTTTGCGGTGTTGCGACGATTCCGGTGGGCTGTGTTATTTCGGGACTGTTTCTTGGTTTTCCGATAGGCGAGTTGCTCCTTAACTTGTTGCCTTCCATCCTGGTTTCCCTGGTAACGGCGTTGGGAATTGTACTGAATCCGGAGGCATGCAGCAAGGTTTTTGGAATTGTTGGAAAAATTGTCCTTGTTTTGGTGACGGCCGGTCTTGGAGCCGGCGTTTTTACGCATATTACCGGTATTGTGCTGATTCCTTATATGGCACCTGTGGGAGAAGGCTTCAAGGTTGTGGGGGAGATTGCGATTCTTCTTGCCGGCGTGTTTCCGCTGATTGCAGTGGTTTCCAGATTGTTTCGCAAGCCTTTTCAAGCGCTTGGCAGCCGGATGGGCATGAATGATGTGGCTGTTCTTGGGCTTCTGTCTTCTCTGGCGAACAGTATTCCTATGTTCTCTATGGTGGAGAAGATGAACCGGAAAGGGATTATGGTGAACATGGCTTTTGCTGTTTCGTCAGCCTTTGTATTTGGTGATCACCTTGCCTTTACCATGGCTTATGATGAAGGGTATGTTCCGGGAATGATAATAGGAAAAATAATTGCCGGTCTTGCGGCTGTTATTGCGGCACATATTTTATATAAACATAAAAAAGGAGAGGCATCCGATGATACAGTATAAGCAGAACTTACATACGCATACCACCTATTGTGATGGCAGTCATACTCCGGAAGAAATTGTTAAGCAAGCCATCGAAATAGGATTTGATACCATCGGTTTTTCCGGTCATGCAACGATGAACTTTGGTGTAGCCTGGGACATGAGTCGTGAAGATACGCTGCGTTATAAAGAAGAGGTTGCACGTTTGAAAGAGAAATATCATGATCGGATTCGTGTTTTGTGCGGTCTGGAGGTAGAAATGCTTGCGGAATATGATCCGGCGGGTTATGATTATCTGATTGGCTCCTCTCATTTCATGAAGATAGGCGAAGAAATCGTGGAATTTGATGCAACTGCCCAAACTGTATCGGGCGTCATTGAACGTTATTTTGGGGGCGACGGCATAATGTATGCCCGGCATTACTATGAAAATCTGGCAGAGCTTCCCCGATACGGACGTTTTGATATTGTCGGACATTTTGATATTATTGCAAAACACTGTGAAAGCCATCATTTTTTTGATGTTACGTCGAAGGCATATCAGACTATGGCCCTTGAATCGTTACACGCTGTAGCAGAGAAAATGAAAGTATTTGAAGTGAATACCGGCGCCATTGCCAGGGGATACCGTACCTTGCCTTATCCGGCACCCTTTCTCCTGAAAGAAATGAAGAACTTAGGTTGCAGCGTGGTCCTGACTTCGGATTGCCACAACAAGAATGCTTTGGATTGTCACTATGCTGAGTCTCTGGCGTATATTCAGTCCTGTGGTTTTGACAGGGTTGGCGTCATGGATGAAACAGGAATTAAAGAAGTGAAAATTTGATAATCAGTATGCCGTTTTTTTGTTTGACACAAGAGACAGAATGCTATATAATAGAAAAAAACGAAAGAGTCGGGGGAGAGTCAAATGCTCGAAAAATTGAATTTGACCATGTTGGTGGATTTTTATGAATTTACCATGGCAAATGGCTACTTTGTTAATGGTTTTGAAGAACAGATAGCCTATTTTGATATGTTCTTCAGAAAGGTTCCGGATGATGGCGGCTTTGCTATTATGGCGGGATTGGAACAGTTAATTGAATATGTCAAGAATCTGCAGTTTGATGATGAAGATATTGCATATTTAAGAAGTAAAGGAATTTTTGATGAGCGGTTTTTGGACTACCTTCGCAATTTTTCTTTTTCCTGTGATATCTGGAGTATGCCGGAAGGAACGCCCATTTTTCCCATGGAGCCGATTGTGACGGTGCGTGGCCCGGTGATTGAAGCGCAGTTTATTGAAACCATGCTGTTGCTCACGATTAACCATCAGTCTCTGATTGCCACTAAGGCAAACCGCATTGTCCGCGCTGCAGACGGTCGCAGTGTCATGGAGTTTGGTTCCCGCCGCGCTCAAGGGTATCACGGTGCGATTTTCGGCGCCAGAGCGGCGTATATTGCCGGTTGCAGCGGAACGGCCTGTGCTATTTCTGACAGGAATTATGGAATTCCGGCACTGGGTACTATGGCGCATAGCTGGATTCAGTTATTTGACACAGAGTATGACGCATTCCGCGCTTATGCTGAGACCTATCCGCAGAATTGTATTTTACTGGTTGATACCTACAATGTTTTAAAATCCGGTATTCCCAATGCCATCCGCGTCTTCAATGAAGTGGTTGTGCCGAAAGGCTTTCGTCCCAGAGGCATCCGGATTGATAGCGGCGATATTACATATCTGTCTAAAAAAGCCAGAGAAATGCTGGATGCAGCTGGTTTTCCGGATTGCACCATTACGGCATCAAATTCTCTGGATGAATATATCATTCGTGACACCTTAATGCAGGGTGCGAAGATTGATATGTACGGCGTTGGCGAGAGACTGATTACGTCTCGCTCAGAACCTGTATTTGGCGGTGTTTATAAGTTGGCGGCGGTGGAGCGTGATGGTGAAATCATTCCGAAGATTAAAATCAGCGAAAACACAGCGAAAATTACCAACCCCGGCTTTAAACAGGTCTATCGGTTATATTCCAATGAGACTGGTGAAGCCTTTGCAGACGTTATGACGTTGTTTGATGAGACAATTAATGACAACGAGCCCTATGAAATTTTCGACCCGGAACATACCTGGAAACGGAAAAAGGTCGGGAACTTTACGGCGCGTCCTTTGCTCGTTCAGATTTTCGACAAGGGTAAATGTGTTTACGATAGTCCTGATGTTCACGAGATTAAGGCGTATTGTGCTGACCAGATTGACAAGCTGTGGGAAGAGGTCAAGCGTTTTGAGAATCCCCATCGCTATTATGTGGACCTGTCACCCTCGCTGTGGCGCATAAAAGAGGAACTCCTGGAAAAATATTCCTGCGAATCTTAACACTATATATAGGGTTAAAAATTTTTTAAAACAATATATTGACACAACATTTAGTTTGTGATATAATAAGCCTTGCCCTTAGAGAAAGACTCTCTACGGCAGGGCTTTTTAATACCTTGTTTTAGCTTATACATACTCCGGTTTGTGCCCGATAATAACACAAATTCTGAAGAAAAGGAAGGGAAAAAGATGATTGAATCAATTGTAAAACGTGATGGTCGAGTGGTTCCGTTTAATGCGGTGAAGATTACAGATGCATTGTTTGCTGCTATTAAGGCAAGTGGCAGTGATGATTATGTTGCAGCTCTGCGCCTGACAGCTCAGGTGGTTGATGTTCTGGAAAATCAGGGTCATACATCTGCTCCGGGAGTGGAACAGATTCAGGATGCAGCAGAGCAGGTGTTAATTGAAAACGGTTTTACCGAAGCAGCAAAGCGCTATATTTTGTACCGTGCTGATAGAAACCGTTCCCGTGAAATGAATACCCGTCTGATGCAGATTTATGAAGGTCTGACTTTTAAAGATGCTAAAGATAACGATATTAAGCGTGAAAATGCTAATATTGACGGCGATACAGCAATGGGAACCATGCTGAAGTATGGTTCTGAAGGTGCGAAGCAGTTTAATAAGATGCTGGTTTTAAATCCCAAGCATTCTGCAGCGCATGACAGTGGCGATATCCATATTCATGACCTTGACTTCTTAACTCTGACAACAACTTGCTGTCAGATTGATATTGATAAACTGTTTGCCGGTGGTTTCTCAACCGGTCACGGTTTCTTAAGAGAACCCCAGAGTATTGCAAGTTACTCATCCCTGGCTTGTATTGCAATTCAGTCTAACCAGAATGATCAGCATGGTGGTCAGAGTATTCCGAACTTTGACTATGCAATGTCTGGTGGTGTTAAGAAGACCTATATCCGCAAGTATCGCGAGAATCTGGCAAAGGCTCTGGAACTTTTAGGCAATGTAGACAACTCTGAAGAAAAGGCAAAGGAAATCCTTGCTTCCATTAAAGAAGAGAAGGGTCTGGTTCCGGTTTTAGATGATAACAACGGATACCACGAAGCAGAAGTAGCAATTTTAGAGAAAATGTTGCCGAGTGATGTGGTTGAAAAAGTTCATGCATTTACAAAGGACAAAGCCTTTAAAGAAACTGACCGTGAAACCTTCCAGGCAATGGAAGCTTTCATTCATAACTTAAATACCATGCATTCAAGAGCCGGAGCACAGATTCCGTTCAGCTCCATTAACTACGGTACTGACACCTCCAGTGAAGGCAGAATGGTTATGAAAAACCTCTTGCTGGCTCATGAAGCTGGTCTGGGTAATGGCGAAACGCCGATTTTCCCCATCCATATCTTTAAAGTAAAAGAGGGTATCAGCTACAACGAAGAAGACCCGAACTACGATCTGTTCCAGCTTGCCTGCCGTGTATCAGCAAAGCGTTTGTTCCCCAACTTCTCCTTTATTGATGCACCCTTTAACCTGCAGTACTATAAGCCCGGTAATCCTCATACCGAGGTTGCATATATGGGCTGCCGTACCCGTGTTATTGCCAATGAATATGATAAGAGCCGTGAAATCGTTACTTCCCGCGGTAACCTGAGTTTTACTTCTATCAACCTGCCCAGACTGGGTATCGAAGCAAAGGGCGATGTGAACAAGTTCTTTAACGCATTAGATGAAATGGTTGATTTGGTCATTGAACAGCTTCTGGAGCGTTTTGAAATTCAGGCAGCCAAGAAAGTGAAAAATTTCCCCTTCCTGATGGGTCAGGGAATCTGGCTGGATTCTGAAAAACTGGGTCCTGATGATGAAATCCGTGAAGTTATTAAGCATGGTTCTCTGTCTGTTGGCTTTATCGGTCTGGCAGAGTGTTTGAAAGCATTAATCGGCGTTCATCATGGCGAAAGTGCAGAAGCACAGGAACTGGGTATTAAGATTGTTCAGTTTATCCGCAACAAGACAGATTTGGCTTGCCGTAAGTATGGTCTGAACTTTACCTGTCTCGGAACCCCGGCTGAAGGCCTTTCCGGCAGATTTATCAAAATTGATAAAGCGAAATACGGTAAACTTGACGGTATTACTGACCGTGAATATTATACCAACTCTTTCCACGTGCCGGTTCATTTCCCCATTACCGCACAGGAGAAGATCAAGCTGGAAGCTCCCTATCATGCCTTCACCAACGCTGGTCACATCAGTTATGTAGAAGTAGATGGTGATCCTTCCAAGAACCTGGATGCATTTATCAGCATTATCCGTGCTATGAAAGAAGCCGGTATCGGTTATGGTTCCATTAACCATCCCATCGACCGCGATCCGCTTTGTGGCTTTAACGGCATCATTGATAATGAATGTCCCCGTTGTGGCAGAAAAGAAGATGAGGGCGATGTAGGCTTTGA
>JBGUTC010000002.1:0-5608 GCA_045132895.1 Clostridia bacterium | reverse complement strand
ACCAGGATGAATCTTAGTTCCTCTCTGACGCACCAGAATGTTGCCGGCTAAAACTGCCTGTCCGTCGCCTTTTTTAACACCAAGACGTTTAGCTTCGCTATCACGTCCGTTCTTTGTGCTACCAACACCCTTTTTATGAGCAAACAGCTGAATATCAAATTTAATCATGATGAAACCTCCTTTTTTGGATGAGACCCAGTGTCTCATTTTCTGGTTATCAAACCGAAGTTCAGTTTAATCCCGTTTCTCTTGCAACTCAACGAATTTTCCATACTGCTCTTCAAGATTCTGAAAAGACAGCACCATACTTTCTAAAAGCAAATCCGCATCTTCGCGTTTTCTCTCTGAAAGTTTTTCAGGAAGCCGGCAATCTAAGTACCCCTCCCTGACCGAAAAATCCGCATCAATCTTTGCAATATCCGTCAGACCGTTCAGCGCCGTAAATGCTGCCGTTGTAACCGAAGCACAAACAATATCTGCTCCGTACTCCGCGAAACCGGCATGGCCGCTGACCGTAAAACGGACAATCTGTCGGGATTCGTTTCTGAATAAATTGATTGTAATCATCTTACGCGTTAATCTTTTCGATGACAATCTTTGTGTAAGGCTGTCTGTGGCCCTGCTTCTTAGCATAACCCTTTTTCGGCTTATACTTGAAAACAATCACTTTCTTAGCTTTGCCTTCTTTCAGCACCTTAGCACTTACGCTTGCACCTTCAACTAAGGGAGCACCAACCTTCAGGTCGCTACCTTCACCAACAGCTACGACTTCGTTAAAGGTTACGGTTTCGTCAACAGCTGCGTTCAGCTTTTCGATAAACAGAGTATCGCCTTCGCTGACCTTATACTGCTTTCCACCAGTCTTAATAATTGCGTACATCATCTGCACCTCCTCCATCCTTGCTCGCTGCAACATCAGGGTAGGCTTTCACCGTTTGAGACCCTGGACACGCGGCTACATGACATTATAACACAAAAGAAAATAAATGTCAACCATTTTTTGCACACTTCCTGACTTATTTTAATCAGGAACTTCCTACACAAAATAAGGGTCTCGCTTTACCACCCTTATTCCTTAATACTTCCCTTCTTGCACATGCTTAACCACCGCTGCTGCATTGCCATTCAGTTCCACAAGGTTCCGCTCTTCATCAAACCGTATGGATACAAGCGGTGTTCTAAGAGCCGCATCTTTCCTGGAAGAATCGCTATCTGTCGGCAGAAAACTGATATAAATCTCTTGCTCCTCTTTAGACAGAACATCCTCAACTGTTTCACTACTTACCCAACCGGCTGGATTAATACCATTCTCTACACCGTTTTTATCTAAATATGTGCTGCGTCTTTCGCCATACAAAGTTGTCAGTGCTTTGAGCAATTGCTCCTCGTTTTCTTCAGAAAACTGCAAATAGACATTACATAGACCCTGAGTTTCCGTCAGGTCTGCCACATCGAAAACTAACCCCGCCATATCAATATCAATCCCCAGATATTCCGCGTTGTTAAGGGTAACCGTTTGCCGATGGCCGTTTTCCTTCACTTCATAGTTGACATTTTGAAACATCTCATGCTTTTGCACGGTTTCCCAATCCGATCCCCACTCAAAAGATGAAAATTTAAAATCCGGATGGTTCGACATTTGACCCGTTTGAATAGACTGACAACCCCCTAAAAAAAACACAAAAACAAGCAATATGAATACAAAATTCTTTTTCATTGCAACTCCCCCTTTTAGGTTAAAAATCAACTTCTGTATCATAATAGCAGCATTTTAGCAGTTTTTCCATTTCATCAACGGAAATCTTGCGCGGATTGGAGCCGGTACAAGCATCTGCTACTGCACTTTTGGCAATTTCAGGTAATCTTTCCAGGAAAATATTTTCCGGAACAAAGCCGTTTTCACAAGGATAACTGTCAGCACCGTAATGTTTAATGCACTGAGGAATGTTTAGCGCGTCATTCATACCACGCAGATATGCAATTAAATTGGAAACCTTTTCCTCATCATCAGCACCACCAAGACCCATATAGTCTGCAATGACACCATAGCGTTTCTTGGCGGTTTCGTCTTTGGCATTAAAGGCAATGACCTTAGGCAGATACATAGCATTTGCCGCACCATGAATAATATGAGCGCCCTGGTCTTCAAAAATCGCTCCCGTCTTATGAGCCATGGAATGAACAATACCTAAAAGAGCATTGGAAAACGCCATGCCTGCAAGGCACTGTGCATTGTGCATGGATGCACGCTTTGACATGTCACCGTTATAAGAATCTACCAAATCTGCCTGAATCATTTTAATAGAAAAGATGGCAAGAGGATCTGTAAACTCACTGTTTGCCGTTGAAACATACGCTTCTATAGCGTGCGTCATGGCATCCATACCTGTATGCGCCGTTAATTTCTGAGGCATGGTTTCTGCCAATTCGGGATCAACGATTGCCACGTCAGGTGTAATTTCAAAGTCAGCCAAAGGATATTTGATACCTTTTTCATAGTCCGTAATAACAGAAAATGCCGTTACTTCCGTTGCTGTACCGGAAGTGGACGGAATAGCACAGAAACGGGCTTTCTTACGAAGCTCAGGAATTCCGAAAACAACGCACATTTCCTCAAAAGTGATATCAGGATATTCATATTTGATCCACATGGCTTTTGCCGCATCAATGGGAGAACCGCCACCAATGGCAACAATCCAGTCCGGCTGGAATTTAGCCATAACTTCTGCCCCACGCATAACGGTATCTACGGACGGATCCGGCTCGATTCCTTCAAACACCTCAACAGCCATACCTGCTTCCTGCAAATAAGAAACAACTTTATCCAAAAAACCGAACCGTTTCATAGAGCCGCCACCAGTGCAAACCATTGCACGGGTTCCTTTCAGCGTCTTGAGTGCTTCTAATGAACCTTTTCCATGATATAAATCCCGGGGTAATGTAAATCTGGCCATGTTCTTTCTCCTTATGTCATATTTTGTCTGTTCAAGGGTTATTATAGCACCACGAAATTTGAATGTCAACCACTCAAAATGAAAGAAAAACTCCTTCAAGCAATTGCTCAAAGGAGTTAAAAAAATCCATTATCTGTCGTTATAATTTTTCAAGAATGCTGCTAAGCGTTCATTGTCATTATGCCCAAAGGCTTCCTCCGGTGTGCCCTCAAAAGAAACCACGCCGCCATCCATGAAAATAATCTTTGTGGCAACGTCTCGCGCAAAGGACATTTCATGGGTAACAATCAAAAGCGTCATGTTCTCTTCTGCCAGATTCCGGATAACATGCAACACTTCGCCGGTCAATTCCGGGTCAAGTGCTGACGTCGGTTCATCAAAGAGCAGAATATCCGGTTTCAGGGCAAGGGCTCTTGCTATCGCAACGCGCTGTTGCTGACCACCGGACAATTCATAGGGATAGGAATTTTCTTTTTCAGAAAGCCCGATTTGTGCCAGTAGCCGTCTTCCCTCCTGAATTGCTTCTTCTCTGGGAATCTTTTTAACGGAAACAGGAGCCGTAATGATATTCTCCATAACAGACATGTGGGGGAACAAATTAAAGTTCTGAAATACCATGCCGAGTTTTTTATAAGACTCTTTCGCACGGTCTGTTTTTTGATATATACCATTTTCAACAACAGCTTCGCCATCAATAATAATGGTTCCGCCATTGATTTTTTCCAAATCAATTAAACTGCGAAGAAAGGTACTCTTACCTGAGCCGGAAGGACCGATAATCGCAATGGCGTCTCCCTTAGAAACAGAAAGATCAACACCTTTTAAAACTTCCAGATTACCAAAGTTCTTCTTTATCCCTTTTGCTTCTAAAACATACATTGCATTCACCTACCCTTTGTAATAGTCCAGCTTCTTCTCAATATAGCCGAACAGAAGCGTTAAAACACCACAGAACAGCAGGAAGAATGCGCCTGTGTAAAACAGCGGCCAGATAACGCCACGCGCAGAAAAACGTTCTGCCGCTTTCAAAATTTCTGCAACAGCAATAATTCTGGCAAGGCTCGTATCCTTAACAAGGGTTAAGATTTCATTGCCCATAGGAGGGACAATGCGTTTAACAACCTGCATCAAGGTTACTTTGAAGAAAATCTGGGTTTTTGTCATGCCCAATACCTGACCTGCTTCATACTGGCCTCTTGATATAGATTCAATACCGCCTCTGTAAATCTCAGAAAAATACGCAGCATAGTTAATAACAAAAGCAATCAGTGCTGCCAGCAGTCTGTTGGTCATAGGACAGTCAAAGATTAAGCCCGGAACATAGAAAACGACCAAAAGCTGCAACAGAAGCGGCGTTCCCCTGATAATCCAGACGAAAATTCTCGTAACTGCTTTAATAGGTTGAAAATCTGCTATTAAAAGCAAATATCTGCAATATAAACTTTTTGATTCACACTGGCAAATGAACTTCAATCGTTTAATGAAAGAAAACGGCGCCCATTTTGACATAGAACCAAAGGTAATCACCAATCCCAGCGGAATTGCGAATAATAGTGTTAAAAAGAAAATCTGACAGTTTTGCCAAAAACCGCCGAGTAATTCTTGGGTTACGGTATAAAACGTCATAGCAAACTCCAAACAAGTAAGTATTGCAAGAACTTCCGGCAATGACTATGCATTGCGGGAAGTTCTTGCTCCGTTATCGTATGTAAAGTTTTCGATTAAACCTCTAAAAGAGCATCTAATTTATACTTTGCAGCGATTTCCTTTAAAGTACCGTCTTCAGCCAGTTCAGCAATGATAGCGTTAACTTTTTCAGTTACGTCGCTACCCTTTCTGAAAGCAATACCGTACTGTTCGGGAGAGAATTCTTCTGTTTCAACAACAACCAGATCCTCGTAGTCAGTACCTTCACCGATCATGCCGATGCTTGCAACGTAGTCAACTACGCAAGCACCTGCTGTGCCGCTGCTTACTTCCATCAGAGCCTTAGCCTGAGAGTCAACTGCAGTGTAAGCTGCTGTTGCAAAGAATTCGTCGCTGGTAGCAACTTCTTCACCAGCAGATTCAGCTTCCGCTACGATAGCAACACCATTGATGCCTTCAGCAGTCTTGTAGCTTTCAGCATTTTCAGCTTTAGCAACTAAAACCTGCTTGTTCTGCATGTAAGGAACAGAGATGGACATTGCTTCAGATCTTTCCGGTGTAATAGTCATACCGTTCCAGATGCAGTCAATGCTCTTTGCAGCCAGTTCAACTTCTTTTGTGTTCCAGTCGATTTCAATGAACTTAACATCGATACCGAGCTTTTCGCCAACTGCTTTAGCAAATTCTGTTTCAAAACCAACGAACTCTTCGCCTTCATAGTAGTTCATGGGAGCGAACAGAGTCATACCAACGATTAATTCACCTTTTTCGGTGATGTACGCCAGATCAGACTCAGCGTTGGTTGCGGGTTTTGCAGTACAAGCTGTCAGCAGCATGAGCATTGCAAAAACCAGTGCTAATACTTTTGTCAATTTCTTCATGGTGTAAAACCCCTTTTTAAAATTTTTCTCATAACATGAGATAACTGTTTCATTTTACTATAAAATTCACAATTAGTAAAGCCATTTTCCGTATAAATGTCCAATTTACATCCTTTTAGTTGTATC
>JBGUTC010000001.1:0-5361 GCA_045132895.1 Clostridia bacterium | reverse complement strand
AACTGGCAAGTCAGGGATATATTCGCCGCCGTCAGGATTCAAAGCGAAAAAAGGAACAACCTGCAGCGCCCCTCAAGTTTCAGACAAAGGATGGCTTTTTGCTTCTTGCCGGAAAAAACAATCGTCAGAACGACTATCTGACCTGCAAACTGGCGCAGAATAAAGACCTTTGGTTCCATACCAAGAACATCCCCGGTTCACACGTTGTCTTAAAATATGAACTGGACCGTCCGTTCACAGATGAAGCCATGATAGAGGCTGCATCCTTTGCCGCATTCTTATCCAAGGCAAAAGACTCTGATAACGTGCCCGTGGACTATACAGAGATTAAAAACGTAAAAAAGCCTGCCGGCGCAAAGCCCGGATTCGTGATTTATACCACAAATCAAACTGTTTATGTGACACCAAAGGATTTACAATAAGCACTAAAAAAAGCGTTCGCCATTTGGCGAACGCTTTTTCTATTCCAACTTTCTTACTGAGCCAGGAATTTTTCCAGTCTGTCAAGACCTTCTTTAATTGTGTCCATAGAAACGGCATAGGACCAACGAACATAGTCATCATCACCAAAGCCGCTGCAGGGAACAACCGCAACCTTAGCATCCTGCAGAAGAACTTCTGCAAAATCATCAGAAGTCTCAATCAGTTTGCCGCCTAAGGTCTTACCCTTAAGCTGAGAAATGTTCATCAGGACATAGAACGCACCGTTAGGCTTTTTGCAGGAAACGCCTTCAATAGAGTTGATACGGGAAACCATGTAGTTTCTGCGTTCAACGAAAGCTTTCTTCATGGTCTCAATTTCTTCCTTACCGCCGGACAGTGCCGCAACGGTTGCAGCCTGAGCAATGGAGTTGGGGTTAGAAGACGCGTGAGACTGAACGTTTGCCATAATCTTAGCAATTTCAGGTGCTGCTGCTGCAAAACCGATTCTCCAACCGGTCATAGCATAGGTCTTGGAAACACCGTTGATGATAATGGTGCGATTTTTAATATCTTCACCAAGACTTGCAATGCTCACATGCTCACCTTCATAAATCAGGTGTTCATAAATTTCGTCAGAAATGACATAGATATCATTCTTAACGGCAAAATCAGCAATTTTCTGGAGTTCCTCTTTGGTGTAAACCATACCGGTGGGGTTAGAAGGACTGTTCAATATCAGCGCACGTGTTTTCGGAGTCAGTGCTTTTTCCAGAGCCTCAACGCAAACCTTAAAGTCAGATTCTTCAGTTGCTTCAACAAACACAGGAATACCATCAGCCAATTTCACCATTTCAGGATAGCTGACCCAGAACGGTGTGGGAATAATAACCTCATCGCCGGGGTTTAAGATTGCCATAAATGCATTAACCAAAGAGTGCTTCGCACCGTTGGAAATAACAATCTGTGTGGGCTCGTAGGAAAGACCATTCTCGCGGCTGAACTTTTCAGCAACAGCTTTTCTCAGTTCCATAGTACCGGCAGCGGGGGTATAGCGGGTCTTACCTTCGTTAATTGCTTGAATCGCAGCCTGTTTAATATAATCCGGCGTTTCAAAATCCGGTTCACCGGCACCGAAACCTACAACGTCGATTCCTTCAGCTTTCATAGCCTTAAACTTAGAATCGATTGCAAGAGTGGTTGATGCCTTGATGCCTTTTGCTTTTTCAGATACGTACATCTTTTTTACCTCTCATTCATCCTTCATTTTTACCATGATTATTTTAATATATTTGCTTTAAAAATACAAGTGTTTTTTTGAAAAAACTGAATCACTTCAACACTTTTTTCACGAAAAGCAGCATATTTTTGTGGGTCAGCTTTTCTAAAAAAATTTTGGGATACCCTTGGGTTTCCAAAACCCTGAGAAACGCGCCATAGTCCCCGGCATGGTTCAAACCGCAAACACCCGTTCCGGCGAATCCATCAAAATCAGAACCAAGCACGAGGCAATCTTCTCCACCGACCGCCAGAATATGTTCTATGTGTCTGATACAATCCAACATGGTTGCCTTGTTTCCCTCCGTCAGAAAGGGCGGGTAAAAATTCAGACCTAAAACACCGCCGCTTTCTGAGAGCGCCCGGATTTGCTTATCCGTCAGGTTCCGCTTACAAGGCATCACTGCATAGCTATTTGAGTGACTCGCCATAACCGGAGCCTCAGAAAGCTCCAAAACGTCCCAAAACCCTTGTTCTGACAGATGGGATACATCGATGATCATACCAAGCCGGTTCATTTCTTTTACAACTTCTTTTCCGAAGTCTGAGAGCCCTCTCCCCGACGGGTGCCCGATGCCATCTGCAATTTCATTGGACCCGTTCCAGCAAAGAGTCATGGCGCGAACACCCCGCTGGTATAGTCTATGTAAATTACCTAGCTGTCCCTCCAGACAGTTTCCGTTTTCCACCGTCAGCATCGCACCGATTCTGCCGTTTCCAAGAACTGACTCAAAGTCTTCTGCTGTCAAAATCTGCATCAGTTCCCGGCTCGTTTTCTGTTCATCGTAAAACGCATCAATCAGAAGTTGTGCCCGCTTAAATGGCTTTGCCTCCACGTCGTCAATCCACGCGGCAAAGAACTGAATAAAACTGCCATATTGTCTTAATTTCGGTAACGTTACGCAAAGGCTATCATCCTGTAGCGTTACGTTTCTTTGTACTGCTTCATGCAGGGTATCACAATGTGCGTCAATAATTTTATATTGCCCGAATGTCACCCTCTGCCTCCCGGTCTCAGATTACAGAGTGAATGCATGGGGTATGTGCCGGATGGTTTGCACCTTTTTCCCATCGTGGAGCACCTCAATCACATCAAAACTGCAAGGGGCATCCAATTTTTTCTCTGCAATATAAGTATATGCAATTTTAATGAGTTTTTGCTGCTTTGCTTTCGTAACATATTCACAGGGCAAGCCAAATGTTTCTGATTTTCTGGTTTTTACCTCAATAAAGGAAACCAGTTCCCCTTTTCGGGCAACGATATCGATCTCGCCAAGAATTTTTCCGGCAGACCGCTGATAATTACGTTCCAGAATTTTATAGCCGTTCTTTTTCAAAAATCTGCACGCCGCCTTTTCGCCGGCCTTTCCAATGTCTGCTATCATTCAATCAACCCTTTGCCAGGATTTTTCCTATAAAGGTTTTTCTGTGCGCCTTGCAGGGTCCAAGGGACCGCAACAGTTCGCAATGAGCCTTGCTGCCATAGCCTTTATGCTTTTCAAAACCATAGTCAGGATATTGTACTGCCAATTCTTCCTTACAGTAACGGTCACGGGCAACCTTGGCTAAAATAGATGCCGCTGCAATCGATTGGCTGAGACTGTCCCCTTTTTTAACGCATACATTCGGCTCCGGCAAACCGCGGCTGATGTTCCCGTCCACCAGAATGAGATCCGGCTTAAGGGAAAGACCCTCAATCGCCTTTCTCATCGCAAGCATGGTCGCATTTAAAATGTTGATCTCATCAATAACGGTTTCATCAACCCGGGCGATGGAATAAGAAAGGGCTTTTTCACAGATAACAGGAAACAGCGCTTCCCGCTTTTTCTCAGTCAATGCCTTAGAGTCATTGATTTCTTCCATAAAAAATCCTTCCGGCAGGATAACTGCCGCTGCAAAGACGGCACCTGCCAAAGGTCCTCTTCCCGCTTCATCGACGCCGGCAAGAACCCGGACATTTTCATTTAAAAACTCCCTGTCAAACTCTTCACGCGTCATTCTGCTTCTCCTTCCGGGGATTCCAGGGTGATCTTCCCGATTTTTGCGCTTCTGAACTCGTCCAATACGATCTGCGCCGCACGAAGAATATCATACTCCCCTTTCGAAACAATAAATCCTCTCTTTTTTGCAACGGCTTCCAGCGCCAGAAAACCGTTTTCAAACTCCGTTGTTTCCAGTTTATATCGGGCTGTCAAAGCCTCCGGTGCACGGTCACAGAGGGTTTCCATCAGTTTTGCGCCCAGGGTTTCCGTGTCCATGATTTCATCTTTTATGGCGCCGGAAAAGGCAAGACGCAAACCAACCTGTTCATCTTCAAATTTTGGCCAAAGAACGCCGGGCGTGTCTAAAAGTTCCAACCCACCGGACAAACGAATCCATTGTTTGCCTTTGGTAACGCCGGGTCTGTCTCCGCTGATGGCAGCGGTTCTGCCGGCTAACCGGTTAATAAAAGAGGATTTTCCCACATTGGGAATTCCAACAATCATCAGCTTCATTGCACGGTTCACCATGCCTCTTTCTTCCTGCCGTTTCCGTTGGTCAGAAAGTAGCGTGCGAATGGCCTCAAGAATTTGCTTTGTGCTCTTACTGTGAACGCTGTCAAATAAAATTGCCCGATGACCCTGCTTTTTAAAATAAGCAAGCCAACGGTCATTTTCTGCCGGGTCAGCAAGGTCGGATTTATTCAGAATCAAAAGCCGGGGTTTTCCGGCACAAATGCTTTCAATATCAGGGTTTCGGGAAGAAAGGGGCGCTCTGGCATCTAACAGTTCAACCACCAAATCAACCAACTTTAAATTTTCGCCAATCAGTCGGCGGGTTTTCGCCATGTGACCGGGGAACCATTGAATATTCATAACAAAATTCCTCCTAAAGAAAGAAATGGGCCGGCGCATCATGCACAAGCCCAATTACACTACTCATCCAAATTGTCATAAAGCGTACCAAACCGCGAAAACGGAAGAATACGCAAAGAAGCCCGGCCTACAACATCCTCATAGGCAATAAGACCAAGGTTGCGACTGTCCTGAGAATTGTTTCTGTTATCACCCATAACAAAAACATAACCCTCCGGAATTTCAACAGGGTACTGATGCATTGCCCCGCCATTCTGTAATTTTTCGAGGATATATGGTTCATCCAGCACTTCGCCGTTAACCGTAACATTGCCGCTTCTACCATCAATATCAATCACATCACCCGGAACGGCGATAACACGTTTAATAATGTGTTTGCCCAGACTATGTGACTTGACGACAACGATGTCTTTTGCTTTCGGTTTATAAAACAGTTTGGTCACAACCAACCGTTCTTTCGACTGCAAGGTCGGAAGCATGGAATTTCCCTCAACCTGAACCATGGCAAAAAAGAACTGATTAATGACAAGAGCCAGAACAACCGCCACCGCAATCGCCTGCACCCATTCGTAAAGTTCCTTCAGCCAACTGTTTTTTTCATGTTTCGGCTCTTCTTCTAACAGTTCAAAAACTTCCGCATATTTAATTGTTTCCTCGGAGGGAAATGTTTCCTCCTGAGCATTCATATCTTTAAAATCATCCATGACGATTTTCCTTTCATAAAAAACAAGAGGACGAATCAAAGGAGCGCCATCGGCATTCCTTTGATTACATCCCCCGAAGATAAGTCAACTACTTATCTTAATCT